>NZ_JBXWPK010000007.1:0-189244 GCF_059611825.1 Ruegeria sp. CDSA221 | reverse complement strand
TCGACAACGCATACGGTGACCGAAACCTCATCTGCACATGCCCACCAATGGACGCTTACGAAGAAGCCGCAGAGTAAGAGGCTGATATCAGGGTTCGAACCCCTTGGGCACGCCGAATGGCGGCGTGTCCACGCTTGTGCCCGTCAGGGCGTTCAGGAAGGCCACTAACTCGCTGATCTCGACGTCTGATAGCTCCATCGGGATGATGTCGACCTGACGACGCTGTCGCGCCAGTTCGAACCGGTCGTTCCACACCGCAAAATCAACCTGTTGCAGCCACGGGACTTTGGGCAAGGCGGCCATCTCGGGAGTCCAATGCGCAAGGCTGTCCTGCGGGTTCAGATGATGGCGAATGATGCTGTCGAGGTCAGGAAAGGCTCCGTTATGGCCATAAGGCGCGGTCAGGGCGACATTGCGCAGCATGGGGGTGCGAAAGCGATACGCATCCTCTAGCTGGTCGCTTTCGCCCATGCGCCCTACGTCCCGCACATTGGGGTCCCATTGCCGGGTGCGACCGGGGCCAAAGGGCGGAAGGGCCAGCGCGTGGAACTTCTGATCCGACAATAGCGGGCCAGAGTGACAGGTGGCACAGCGCGCCTTGCCGTAGAACAGGGCCATCCCGGACTTTTGGGTTGTTGTCAGAGCATCGGTGTTCCCAGCCAGATATTGATCAAACGGGCTGTCGGTGCTGCGCCATTCGATGGCCATGAAAGCGGCCAGAGCATTGGCGATCTGGGTGATGGTGATGTCTTCAGGCGTTTCGATCTCATCAAAAGCGCGGGTCATGGCGGGGCCGTATCGCGGGTCGGTACGGACGCGTTTCGCCAGAATCGGCCAGCCCTTGTCGATCCGGTCATGCACAGCGCCAGTCACCTGGTTTTCGGCAACATTCCCGGCCATCTCAAACTGCGAGGTCAGCGGGAACAGCGCCTGCGCGGCCAGCAGAGAATTCAATCCCGCGGGCAACCATTCCTGCGCCGGAGAGTTGAAGCCGTTGCCATAGACATCCGAGATACTCAGTCGTCCGTCATGGAAAACAGTATGGATGTCCTTCGCCCCGAGGTTCCAAAGGCCGGGCGAATTTCGGGGAATACGCTTGCGGATTTTGTCGGACCCAGTGCCCGGCGTGCGATCGGGGCCTAACCCCTGACCGCCTTCGCCAATACCCAGCGACAGGCCGTCGGATGTTCCGAAATCGGGATGGTGGCAATGGGCGCAGGCGATGTTTTGATTGCCCGACAGGATTGGATCGTAAAACAGTTGATGACCGATGGCGGCCTGTTCCATATCAAAGGACAGGAAATCATCATCGGTCAGCGGGCGTGGCAGCTCTTGCGCTGCGGCTGCGCCGGCGAAAAGGAAAGCAATCCCATGCGCCAGATTATATTTGCCCTGTGTATGCTTGCGACCCCTGCGCTGGCCGAGCTGGAACAGGCGCGTGACATGATGGAGGCCGGCGCGTTCGAGGCCGCGCGCGAGGAACTGCTGCCCGCCGCCCGATCCGGCAATGCCGAGGCCGAGGAATTGATCGGCGTGATGTACGGGTTGGGTCTTGGAGTCGAGCAGGATTATGAACGGGCCTTTGAATGGTATCTGCGCGCATCGATGAAGGGGCATCCGGGCGCACAATCGGGGATCGGCTGGTATTACGAACTGGGTCTGGGCATGCCTGCGCCCGATCTTGTGCGGGCTTACATGTGGTACACGCTCAGCGCCATTGGCGGCGATCCCGACGCGGCAATCAGCCTTGAGGAAGTGGTCAAGAAAATGTCGCCGGAGCAGATTGAAAGAGCCCATGTTCTGGTCAACGACTATAAAGGGTGGATGTACCCGTTTCGGTGAGGGTCGGGCCAAACGCCCGACCCTAAATGGCTTAGTTCAGGTCTGCGTCACGCGATGCGTTGACGTCTGCCTCGGCCGCTGAAACGGCTTCGGTGAGCGCGGTGAAGACCTCATCACCACGACCGACGTTGGTTTGGAACCACTCGTAGACCGGGGTTGCCGCCTCTTTGAACGCGGCTTTCTGCTCGGGGGTCGGCACGTACAGATCACCGCCACCGGCGACGAAATCCTCGTAGGCCTGGATCGACTTGCGCTTGGGTGAGGCAAAGGTGGCCTGCTGCAGCGCATAGAACCCATCGACCACGACACGGCGCATGTCTTCGGGCATCTCCTGGAACTTGGCGTTATTCATCCACCACAGAGCGCCCATATAGGCATGGCCGTCCAGGGTGACATATTGCAGGCCTGCATCAGGGAATTTCATGCCCATGATGTCGGTGATGCCGTTCTTGGAGCCTTCAACCACACCGGTTTGAAAGCTGGTGAACAGTTCCGGCCACGGGATCGGGGTGGGCGATGCACCCAAGGCTTTAACCAGCTCTTGTGGCAGGTCAGCGACCACGGTGCGGATTTTCAACCCTTCCATATCAGCTGGTTCAGCCACGCGACGCTGGGTGTTGGCAAAGTTGCGCCAGCCACCAGTGTTGCCGATAGTCATCAGACGGATCGCGCCGCCGGAATCCTCAAGCGCCATGTCGCGCATGGTGCGGGTGAAATCGCCGGATAGAACGTGCTCGGCAATCCGGTCATCCGCCATCAGGTAGGGTAGGTCGAGGACCTGGACATAGGGAAAGATGCCTGACGCCCCGCCCGAGGTCGAGATATAGATGTCGATGGTTCCATCGGCCACACCCTGCAGGCATTCCGCGCCGTTCGAACACAGCTGCGTACCGATGAACAGCTCGACCTCGATCGCGCCGTTCGAAGCGGCTTCGACATAGTTCTTGAAAACGATCAGACCGTCATAATCCTCGTCATTTTCGTTCGAGTTGGCCGTGGCGCGCAGCGTATAATCCGCTGCCGTGGCCGCGATGGCTGATGCGGCGACCAGCGACGTGGCCACCGCTACGGTTTTGATAAAGGTTCTGAGCATGCGTTTCCTCCCTGTGGAACTCAGTTAGTTGGCAAACCCCGTTATCCTCGGGATCGTCATGGATAATGCGGGGATGTAGGTGATCAGAAAGATCACGATGATTTCGACGGCCAGAAACGGCAGGATCGCCTTGGCAATGGTTTCAACCTTTTCGCGCGACACGGCGGCGGCCACGAACAGCACCAGCCCCATGGGCGGTGTGGCCAGACCAACAGTCAAATTGACGCTCATGATGATGGCAAAGTGGATCGGGTCGACGCCGAGACTGGTAAAGATCGGTCCCAGGATCGGCCCAAGAATGATGATCGCAGGCCCGGCATCCAGAAACATGCCGACAACGAACAAGAGCAGGTTGATCAGAAACAGCAGGATCAGCGGGTTTTCCGACAGGCTGAGGATCAGCGAGGCCAGCTGTTCTGGCGCATGGCTGAGGCTGACCACGGTTTTGAACGCCATCGCCGCCCCCACCAGTAGCAGAACGACGGCAGAGGTCAGGCCGGCATTGCTGAGGATCTCGGGCACTTCTTTGAGCGTCAGGGTGCGCAGGATGAAAAAGCCGATCAGAAAGGCATAGCCGACGGCCACCGCTGCGGCTTCGGTCGGTGTAAAGATACCGCCCAGAATACCACCCAGAATGATCACCGGAGTCAGCAGTGGAAAGAACGCCTTTAGGCTGGCCTGACCCCGTTCACCCCATGTGTATTTGCGGCTGGCAACGGGAAAATCATACTTGTCGGCCATGAATTTGATCATCAGCATCAGGCCAACGCCAACCATTACGCCCGGCACGATCCCGGCCAGAAACAGCGCCGCAACGCTTTCGCCCATCACATAAGCGTAGATGATCATAATGCCCGAAGGCGGGATGATCGGGCCTATGACGGAACTGGCCGCCGTGATTGCCGCGGCAAATTTGCGGGTATAGCCCTGCTTCTCCATCGCCGGGATCAGCATTGAACCCAGCGCTGATGTATCCGCCACGGCAGAGCCAGAAAGTCCCGCAAACAGGATCGAGCTGAGCACGTTCACATGCGCCAACCCGCCGCGAAAATGGCCCATCAAGGCTTGGCTGAATTCCACCAGACGGATGGTTATCCCGCCGCGGTTCATTAGCTCTCCGGCCAGCATGAAGAAAGGGATTGCCATCAGGGGAAAGCTGTCCATGCCGTTATAAACATTGCGGTACAGCAGGGTGATGTCATTGGATTGGCCATTCAGCCACAGCAGGATACCCGGGGCGGCCAAAAGGGCGAAAAAGACCGGCAGGCCGATCATCAGAAAGACAAGGAAGGTGGGCAGGAACCAAATCAACATCTATTCAGCCCCCACCGGTGCGTCGGCAATTTCAGGCAGCAGGTCTGCGCCACCCAATAGCGAGACAATAGCGCGCAGGATCAGCTCGACATTTACTACGATCAGAAGGGCCACTCCCACCAGCAGCGAGGCCATCATCCAGCTGCGCGGGACGCGGTACCATTCGTCAAAGCCAAATGAGGTGGGAATATACAAGGCGGCGGTTGCGAATTTGCCCCCGAACCCGGTCACTTCGGACCAGCCGATCTTAACCGCCACCAGCAGCACCGCCAGTGACACGAACAGCAGCGCGAGCATCAAAATCTGTCCCAATACGCGCGGAAGCATCAGGGGCACCATGTCGATGGCCACGAACCCGCCGCGGCGAAATGCGGTCGGGGCCATCAGACCCGTCATCCAGAGCATGCAGAACCGGGCGGCCTCATCCGGCCAGGGCAGTGCGTTGCCCAGCACATATCGGAAGAATACCTGAATCAGGATTGCGGTCACCATGAATGCAATCGCAACGACGCCAACCGCGCGGCCCAATCGCAGCACGGTTTCGTTCACGAATGCAATCGGCGCCAGCATCGTTGCCAGTCCGCCCATGCGTTTCCTCCCTATGTCAGCCGCGGGTTTGTCCCGCAGTCGTCAGAGCGCGCTTAGGTCTGCGCGAATTGGCCGAGTTTTCCGGCATAGAAGGTCAGCGCGTCTCCATCGCTTATGCTGGCCTTCAGGACTTTGCCCACCACGATCACATGATCGCCTGCATCGTGATAGGCGTGTTGTTCACATTCAAACCGCGCCAGACAATCCGGCAGCAAAGGCGTGCCGTTCGAGCAATGCCCATGGGCGATGTCCTTCAGGGCAAAGGCGTCTTTCGAGCAGCCAAAGCACAGCTCGGCCTGCTCAGACGACAGCACATGAACGCTGAAATGGCGTGCCTTGTGGAAATAGGGGAAGCGGCGCGAGTTGCGGTCGCCGGCCCACATGATCAGCGGCGGGTCCAGCGACAGGGACGAAAAGCTGTTGGCGGTGATGCAGACCGGGCCGTCGGTGCTGTTGCAGGTGACGATGGTCACGCCGGTGGCAAAGCGGCCAAAGGCGTCGCGCAGGGTTCGTGTATCATCCTTATGCGGGATGAACGTATGGTTCATGTCCTTTGACATTGCATTCATCATGGTACCTCATGGCCCAGCGCCGCCTCATAGAGGCGGTACCAGCTCTCGCGATCCAGATTGACTTTCAAAGCGTCCGAGATCTGTCTGATCCGGCCCAGATTGTTGGTGCCCATCACCGGCAGGATGCCTGCGGGATGGGCCAGAAGGAAGGCCACGGCGACGGCCGCCCGGTCCACTCCGAATTCTTCGGCGATCTCATCCGCGACCACGCCGACCGGAGGGTTCCCGGCCATCAGCAGCCCACCGCCCAGCGGCGACCATGCCATCACCGGCTGCCCATGCTGTTGATGAAACGCCAGATCGCCATTGGTGAAGGGGCGGATTTCGCCCAGCGATACTTCGATCTGGTTGGTAACCAGTTGGGTCTTCATCGCTGATTGCAGCAGGGTCCAATCCCACGGGCGGAAATTCGACACACCAACAGCGCCGACCTTGCCGCTGGCCACGACCTCGTCCAGCGCTGCGCCGGTCTCATGGTGGTCCATGAAGGGATCAGGGCGGTGGATCAGTAGCAGGTCGACATGGTCGATTGCCATCTCGGTCAGCGAGGTTTCAACCGATTTCAGGATATGCGCGCGCGATGTGTCATAATATTTGACCATGGCGTCTGCGTATCGGCCCATCGGCGCAACGATGCCGCATTTGGTGACGATCTCCATCCGCGCGCGCAACGCCGGGTTGGCGCGCAGGGCGTTGCCCAAAACCGCCTCGGCTGCGTAACCGCCATAGATGTCGGCCTGATCGAATGTGGTGATGCCCTGATCCAGACAGGCTTGTATCTTGGCTTCGACATGATCCGCCGAGGTGTCACTATCATCACCCAAGCGCCACATGCCGTATACCAGACGGCTCATTTCCAGCGTGTCTGAAAGCTTTACACGTTGCATTAGCGGCGAACTCCGTTGCCCAGCGGGGTGGCCGGGGTGGTTTTGGGCACGCGTCCGTATTCCTCGGGCAGCGAGCAGGTTTTCAGGTTGGGCATCACGCGGGCACCGAAATGGCGGGCCTCGTCCAGATGTGGATAGCCCGAGAAGATGAAGGCGCGGATGCCCATCTTTTGATAGTCTTCAATCTTGGACATGACCTGATCGGTTGACCCAACCAGCGCCGCGCCACAGCCGGACCGTGCCCGGCCAACGCCGGTCCAAAGACCTGGCTCGACATAGCCGTATTCATCCGCCAAATCGCGGTTTTTGGCCTGATGCGCCACACCCAGCGAGGTGGAATCCAGCGCCCGTTCGCGGATGGCGCGACCGTATTCGTCGTCCAGCTTGGATACGATGTAATCCGCGTATTCTTGCGCTTCGGCCTCGGTGTCGCGAACGATCATGTGAACGCGCAAGCCGTAATCCAGTGTCCGGTTGTAATTCTCGGCTACCGCATGAACCGCCTGCATCCGCCCGGCCAGTTGATCCTTGGTTTCTGGCCACATCAGGTAGACATCGCAATGCTCTCCGCACAGTTCGAGCGCAGATGGGGAATAGCCGCCGAAATACAACAGCGGTCCGCCGGTCTGATAGGGCTTGGCTGGGTCGGTGGTCAGGCCCGAGAAATTATAGACCTCGCCCGCATGGTTGATCTCATCCCGCGTCCAAGCCTGTTTCAGGATTTCGACGACTTCGCGCGAGCGTTGATAACGGAACGCGCTGTCTGCCTTTTCACCAGGGAAATCGGACGAGATGATGTTGACTGTCAAGCGCCCCTGCAACATGTGATCCAGCGTCGCGATGGTGCGGGCCAGCATGATGGGCTGCATTTCACCGCAACGCACCGCGGCCAGCAGGTTGATCTTGTCGGTGATCGGTGCGCATCCAGCAACAAAGCTAAGTGTGTCCTGACCGACCTGATAGGATGACGGGCACAGGATGTTGCGAAACCCCTGTGCCTCGGCCTCTTTCACGATGGCGGAACAGTGGTCCCAGCTGGACCGCAGATCGCCATCGGGCATCCCCAGAAACTGATAGTCATCCGAACACAGAGCCGAAAACCACGAGACCTCGGCCGCGTTCAGATCGGGGGAGGTGATTGGGACGATCGTCATCTGAGTCGGTCTCCGCAATGGATTTGCTTTTTCTCTTGCGTAGCAATCACATTGATGTAGATCAATAGTGTATCAATTTTTCCTGTGACCAATCGAAGCGCCCCGACGTGCCCCCCTCAAGCCGAAACCCCAATGCCCTGCCGATATATGTTCAGATTGCAGAACTGCTGATCCGCGATATTGCGGCCGGCCGTCTGATTGACGGTGAGCGCCTGCCGCCGGAACGGGACATGGCGGCGGACCTGAATGTCTCGGTCGGAACCCTGCGAAAATCGCTGTCCGAGCTTGAGAAAAAAGGGATGTTGGAACGCATTCAGGGCTCGGGCAATTACATCCGTGAGACCGGAACGCAAAACAGCGTCTATGCGATGTTTCGGCTTGAGCTGCCCGAAGGGGGCGGTTTGCCAAGCGCGGATATCCTGTCGGTCGATCATCTGGAAAAGCCTGCCAATCTACCCGGTTTCGGAGCCGCGGCCACGGGGTCGCGCGTGCGCCGGATGCGCTATTTGAATGACACAATCATCGCGGTCGAAGAGATATGGCTCGACGAATCAGTGGGTTTGATCGACGGCGACCTGCTGTCGGACTCGTTGTATCGCTATTATCAGCAGCAGTTGGGGTTCTGGATCACGCGGGCCGAAGACAGGGTTTCAATCGCGGTGCTGCCCGATTGGACACCGACGGGCTTCACCAAGCCCGTTGGGCAGACGGTCGGGTATATCGAGCGGTTCAGCTGGTCAGAACAGGCCGAACCCGTCGAATTCTCTAAAACTTGGTTCGATCCGGATCGGGCCACATATGTTCAACGCTTGAAGTAAAAGGAAACGCGCATGACCCGGACCATCAATTACGGGCTGATCGGATGCGGCATGATGGGGCAGGAGCACCTGCACAATATCGCTCTGCTGGATGGCACGCGGGTGGCGGCGATCTATGAGCCCGACCCGCAGATGGCCCGCGCCGCGCAAGAGATTGCACCGGAGGCCGAGATGGTGGGATCAGTGGCGGATCTTTTGGCGATCGAGGATCTGGATTGCCTGGTTATCGCCAGCCCGAACCACCTGCATGTAGATCAAATCTGCGACATCGCGGCGATGCGCCCACTGCCCCTGTTGGTGGAAAAGCCGCTTTTTACCGATCCGCAGGATGCAGCGCGGCTGGAAACGGTGCAGCGTGACTATCCCCATCCAATCTGGGTGGCGATGGAATATCGCTATATGCCTCCGATTGCCGCTTTGATCAAAGGGCTCCAATCCACCGGCGGGGTGCAGATGCTGACGATCCGGGAACATCGATTTCCCTTTCTGGAAAAGGTCGGCAACTGGAACCGGTTCAACCGCAATACCGGCGGCACATTTGTCGAGAAATGCTGCCATTTCTTCGACCTGATGCGGCTGATCCTTGGGTCCGATCCGGTGCGGATCACCGCCAGCGGAGGGCAGGTGGTAAACCATCTGGACGAAATCTATGATGGGGAAACGCCGGATATTCTGGATCACGGTTATGTTCTGGTTGATTTCGCCAACGGCACGCGGGCGATGCTGGAACTGTGCATGTTCGCCGAAGGATCGCGGTACCAAGAGGAAATCTCGGCCACAGGACCGCAGGCCAAGATCGAGGCGCTGGTGCCGGGGCCGGGGCGCTTTTGGCCCGATCATCTGGGTGACCCGCCGGTGCCGCAGGTGATTGTCAGCCCGCGTAATCCAAAAGGGCCGGTGTCACAAGACATCCCCGTTGACCCGCGCTTGCTGGCCGCCGGGGATCACAATGGCTCGACCTATTACCAGCATCAGGGGTTCCTTGCGCTTGTTCGAGGCGAGCGCGCCGCGCCGGATGTGACGCTGCAGGATGGTCTGTGGGCCGTTCGTATGGGGTTGGCGGCACAACAGGCGCTGGCAACAGGTGAAGCCGTTCGGTTGACCTGATAGGCAACTAGGACGATGCGCTGAGCCGGTGACGAAATTGCGCCTATCGGAAACGCGCTCCCCCAACTTGCGCATAAAAACCTGTCGTTTTTGATTTCTAATGGGTCTTTTTCGCTTGTTGATGCTGCGTCTGCACCCTAGCCCTGTCCGTGGGACACCCCTCCCCAACGAGGGGCGTGTATCTGGAAGGGTAATACACATGACTATCGAACAACCGGCATCGAATGACGCCGTGCGCAAACCTGAAACGCGGCCGGCAAATCCGCGCTTTTCCTCGGGGCCCTGCGCCAAACCCCCCACATTTGACCTGACCAAACTGGCTGACGCAGCGCTTGGCCGTTCGCATCGCGCTGCTGTTGGCAAGGACAAGCTGAAAGCGGCCATCGAAGGTACGCGTGAAGTGCTGGGCATTCCAGCAGATTACAAGATCGGCATCGTTCCCGCGTCTGACACCGGCGCGGTTGAGATGGCGCTGTGGTCGCTGTTGGGTGAACGCAAGGTCGAGATGCTGGCCTGGGAAAGCTTTGGCGCGGGATGGATCACGGATGTGGTCAAGCAGCTAAAAATCGACGCCGAAGTGAAAACAGCCGATTATGGGCAGATCATCGATCTGGCCTCGGTCGACTTCTTCCATGACGTGGTCTTTACATGGAACGGCACGACTTCGGGCGTGCGGGTGCCAAACGGTGACTGGATTGCGGATGACCGTCAGGGTTTGACGATCTGCGATGCGACTTCGGCGGCCTTCGCGATGGACCTACCGTGGGACAAGTTGGATGTGACCACGTTTAGCTGGCAGAAAGTTCTGGGCGGAGAGGCGGCACATGGGATGCTGATCCTTTCCCCGCGCGCTGTGGAGCGGCTTGAAAGCTATACCCCCGCATGGCCATTGCCCAAGATTTTCCGCCTGACCAAGGGCGGTAAGCTGATCGATGGTATCTTTACTGGCGCTACGATCAACACCCCGTCGATGCTGGCGGTTGAGGACTATCTGTTTGCATTGGACTGGGCGCGCTCGGTTGGTGGTCTGCAGGGATTGATTGGCCGGGCCGATGCGAATGCCGGTGCGGTGCATGCGTTCTGCGAGCAGAATGACTGGATCGCTAACCTGGCTGACGACCCGGCGACGCAGTCGAATACGTCTGTCTGTCTGAAATTCACCGATGCGCGCATCCGGGACGGCGCAGCCTTTGCCAAGGCCGTTGCAAAGCGGTTGGAGGCCGAGAATATTGCGTTGGATATCGGGGCTTATCGCGACGCACCTGCGGGTCTGCGTATCTGGTGCGGCGGCACAGTCGAAACTTCGGATATCGAAGCGATGTTGCCCTGGCTAGCCTGGGCCTTCGAGGCTGAGCTCGCAGCACAAACTGAAGCCGCCTGATCTTTCCCAATCTTCACCGGGCCGCCTCAGGCCCGGACATCTCATTACATTCAAGGACCACAGACATGGCTCCCAAAGTACTCGTTTCTGACAAACTCAGTGAAACCGCTGTTCAGATTTTCCGCGACCGCGGCATCGACGTGGATTTCATGCCCGATCTGGGCAAGGACAAAGATAAACTGGCCGAAGTGATTGGCCAATATGACGGCCTTGCCATCCGCTCGGCCACCAAGGTTACGCCGACTTTGCTGGAACATGCGGACAAGCTGAAAGTCATAGGTCGCGCCGGCATCGGCACCGACAATGTCGACAAGGATGCCGCCAGCAAGAAGGGCGTCATCGTGATGAACACGCCCTTTGGCAACATGATCACCACAGCCGAGCACGCGATTGCGATGATGTTCGCCGTGGCGCGGCAGATCCCCGAGGCCAGTACTTCGACCCATGCGGGCAAATGGGAAAAGTCCAAGTTCATGGGAATCGAGCTGACCAACAAGACCTTGGGCGTCATTGGTGCGGGCAATATCGGCGGGATCGTCTGCGAACGCGCCCTGGGCCTGAAAATGAAGGTTGTCGCCTATGATCCCTATCTGGGCGAAGAGAAAGCCGCCAAGATGGGTGTTGAAAAAGTTGAACTGGATGAGCTGCTGTCGCGTGCCGATTTTATCACCTTGCATGTGCCGCTGACCGATCAGACTCGCAACATCCTCAGCCGCGAAAATCTGGCCAAGACCAAACCGGGCGTGCGGATCGTCAACTGTGCCCGTGGTGGTCTGGTCGACGAAGAGGCGCTGGCCGAGATGTTGCAATCCGGCCATGTCGCCGGGGCCGCCTTTGACGTGTTCAGCGAGGAACCTGCCAAGGAAAACGCGCTGTTCAACCTGCCCAACGTCGTCTGCACGCCGCATCTGGGGGCCGCAACGACCGAGGCGCAGGAAAATGTAGCATTGCAGGTGGCCGAGCAAATCTCGAACTACCTGCTGACCGGCGCGGTGGAAAACGCGCTGAACATGCCCAGCGTGACGGCGGAAGAGGCCAAGGTCATGGGGCCTTGGATCAAACTGGCCGGGCATCTGGGCGGTTTCATCGGTCAGATGACGGATGAGCCGATCAAGGCGATCAACATCCTCTATGATGGTGTTGCGTCGGAAATGAACCTTGCCGCTCTGAACTGTTCGGCCGTCGCCGGGATCATGAAAAAGTTCAATCCCGAGGTGAACATGGTGTCGGCTCCGGTTGTGGCCAAGGAACGTGGTATTCAGATTTCGACCACCAATCAGGACAAGTCTGGCGCCTTCGAGGGCTATATCAAGGTGACCGTCGTGACCGAGAAACGCGAGCGTTCGATCGGCGGAACCGTGTTCAGCGATGGCAAGCCGCGCTTCATTCAGATCAAAGGCATCAATATCGACGCCGAGGTGGGCGCGCACATGCTCTATACCACGAACGAAGATGTGCCGGGTATCATCGGTGCGTTAGGTCAGGCCATGGGTGAGCACAGCGTCAATATCGCGAACTTTACCCTCGGACGCGCCGAGGCAGGGGGGGAGGCGATCGCCTTGCTTTATGTTGATGAACCCGTACCAGCCGAGGCGCGGGCAAAGCTGGCCGAAACCGGCCTGTTCACGCAAATCAAACCGCTGGAGTTCGACGTTGCCTGAGGTGGTGTTGAATATCTGAGACACTTCATACCCGCGTCTTCCAAGGCGTGGGTATTTTCTTTTCCCGGCCGCCAAGACGCGTCACAAGCAGGGTGTTCCTGTTGATTTAGGGTTTTCCATGTCCTCGCCAATTTATGCAATCGGTGACATCCACGGCCAGCTCGGCATGCTGCAGGTTGCGCTGTCGCGGATCGAGGCCGATGGCGGGCCAGATGCAAAGATCGTGTTTCTGGGTGACTATGTCGACCGGGGCCCGGACAGCCGCGCCGTACTGGACCTGCTGATCGAAGGCCAAAAGGCGGGGCGCAACTGGGTCATGGTCAAGGGTAACCACGACCGCATGATGACTCGCTTCGTGCAAGAGCGAGAGATTGCAGATAAGCAACTGCCCGTCACGCTGAACTGGCTGAACCCACGGCTGGGTGGTCGGGAAACGCTGGCCTCCTATGGGGTTGAAGTCACGGACAATGACCGCATCTATCAGGTCCATGAACGGGCCTGTGCCGCCGTACCGCCAGCACATCTGGATTTCATCAACGCTTTGCCAGTTTACCATCAAGAGGATGAGCTGCTGTTCGTCCACGCTGGCATCAGGCCCGGTCTTCCACTGTCGCAGCAATCCGAAGATGACCTGGTTTGGATACGGCAGGAATTTTTGGTTGAATCTGGCCCGCACCCCTGGCTGATCGTGCATGGTCACACCCCTGTGGATGCGGCGGAACATTGCGGCAATCGGATCAATTTGGATGCGGGCGCGGGCTATGGTCATCCGTTGGCCACTGCCGTGTTCGAGGGCCGTGATTGCTGGTTGCTGACCGCACAGGGGCGCGCGCCGCTGAGACCTAGTCTTCGGTAAACAGGTCTTTGTAAGCTTCGCGTAGCGCGTTTTTTTGCACTTTGCCCATCGTATTGCGCGGCAATTCGTTCAGCACTATCAGCTTGCGGGGATGTTTGAATCGCGCCAGTTGGGTCTGTGCGCTTGCCATGATGGCCTCGAGGTCGGGCGACTTGTTTGGTTCGGCTACCAACAGGCCCAACACGGTTTCGCCGAAATCCGGATGGGGCACGCCGATAACTGCGCTTTCCAGAACACCGAGCTGGTCGTCCAGCACCAGTTCGACCTCTTTGGGATAGATGTTGTACCCGCCCGAGATGATCAGGTCCTTGCCGCGTCCGACGATATGGACATAGCCGTCCGCGTCCACACGTCCAAGGTCGCCGGTGATAAAGAACCCGTCCTCGCGCAACTCTGCTGCGGTCTTCTCGGGCATTTCCCAATAGCCCTCAAAGACGTTGGGGCCACGCACTTCGATCATGCCGATTTCGCCCTGTGGCAAGGTCTCACCCGTCTCAGAGTCGGTCACTTTGAGCTCAACGCCCGGCAAGGGGAACCCCACGGATCCGGCGCGGCGTTCACCGTCATAGGGGTTCGAGGTGTTCATGTTGGTCTCGGTCATACCGTAGCGTTCAAGAATGCGGTGCCCGGTGCGGGCTTCAAACTGCTGATGCGTTTCGGCCAGCATTGGGGCCGAGCCCGAGATGAACAGCCGCATATGACGTGGCAGATCGCCGGTGAACCGGTCGTCATCCAACAGACGGGTGTAGAAGGTCGGAACCCCCATCATCGCGGTTGCATCAGGCAAATGCCGCAGTACCTCATCCAGATCGAATTTCGGCAGAAAGATCATCGACCCGCCCGAAGCCAGTACCACGTTGGTTGCCACGAACAGCCCATGAGTGTGAAAGATTGGCAGAGCATGCAGCAACACGTCATCGTCGGTAAACCGCCATTCCCGTACCAATGTTTCGGCATTCGACAGTAGATTGGCCTGTGACAACATCGCGCCCTTGGATCGGCCGGTCGTGCCGGACGTGTACAGGAAGGCGGCCAGATCATCCTCGGTGCGGTTGACCGGCTCGAAAGCAGGCAGCATACCCAGAGCACGCCGCATCAGGCTGCCGGATCCATCAGCGTTTAGCGTTTCAAGCCGTGCCTTCTGGGCGGCGGCGACGGGTGCCAGACCAGCCTTATTTACATCATCGCAGACCACCAGCGCAGCGCCGCTGTTTTCGATGAAATAGCTCAGTTCGCTGACCGTATAGGCAGTGTTGAGTGGCAGAAAAACCAGACCGGTCTGCACACAAGCAGCAAACAGCGCAAGCGCTTCGGGCGACTTTTCCACCTGAACCGCAACGCGTTGTCCGGGTTCGAGCTCAAAGCCGATTAGGGTATTGGCCAACCGAGAGGCCATGTCCAAGAAATCAGAATGGGTCAGCACCTGACCGTTGGGCAGATGCAGGAAAGGCGTCTCTTTGCCTGCGTGTATGCCAAACAAACGATCGTAAAGCGGGTTGCCCATCTACCAAGGTCCTTTCTGTCCAGTCCCGGCGAATCTGTCTTGGAATGGCGTGCTGGTAAAGCCCTGAATGGCGCAATCGGTCGCCGTTCTGTCTGCATGATGTGCCAGAGGTTGCTGCGGACAAACTGTCTTCTGGCGATCGGGGGCTATCTGCGTTAATCGCAGGTGAATTCGCCGGAGATAGATTATGTTTGTTGCCACCCTGTTGACCAATCCCGAAACGCGAACGCTGGATTTGGCGCTGGTCGACTCGCTGCGGAATGCCTGGGGCGGGGCCGAGATCATCTGGCTCAGCCCGGATGAGGCGGCAGAGTTCGCGCTGCAGGACCTTCCGGGCAATCAATGGGATGTCTGGGCTGAGTTGCAGCAGATGGGTGTGGACCTGATCGTGCAGCCCGCCGAAGGGCGGCGCAAAAAGATGCTGTTGGCGGATATGGACAGCACCATGATCCAGCAGGAATGCATCGACGAATTGGCGGATGAGGCTGGTGTCGGCGACCGCGTCAAGGACATCACAGCCCGCGCTATGAATGGCGAATTGGATTTCGAAGGCGCGCTGACCGAACGGGTCGGGTTGCTGAAAGGGTTGGATGAGGCTGTGATCGGCAAGGTTCTGGCCGAACGCATCACCCTGATGCCCGGCGGCAAGGTGCTGGTCGCGACGATGCGCGCCAATGGCGGCTATGCGGCGCTGGTCTCGGGCGGGTTCACGGCGTTTACTGCCAAGGTGGGCAGTGAATTGGGGTTTGATGAAAACCGTGCCAACACTCTGCTGGCCGAAAACGGCAAGCTGACCGGCGATGTGCAGCGACCGATTTTGGGACGACAGGCCAAAGTCGACGCGCTGGAACAGATTACCAAGCGTCTGGGCCTGTCCGAAAACGATGTGATCGCTGTGGGTGACGGGGCAAATGATCTGGGTATGTTGGGCCGGGCCGGAACTGGGGTTGCGCTGCATGCAAAGCCTTCGGTCGCGGAACAATGCGAAGTGCGGGTCAACCATGGCGATTTGACCGCGCTTTTGTATCTGCAGGGCTATGCGCGGCAGGAATTTGCCCAAGCCTGATTGCCGGGGCTTCCCTTTATTTAACAAAAACGTTAAACAGTGGTCATGAGTACGCTTTTGACCACATTCTCCGCCTTGTCCGACGCCACGCGGTTTTCCATCGTTGAACAGTTGATGCAGGACGGAGAGCAGCCCGCGGGCGACCTGATCGAAGGGCGCGGCATGTCGGGTGCTGCGGTCTCGCGCCACCTGAAGGTTTTGCGTGAGGCCGGGCTGGTTCGGCAACGGGTGCAGGGCACCCAGCGGATGTATTCGATCCGCCCCGAAGGTCTGCGCGCAATCGCGGAGTGGACCATTTCGAAACGACAATTCTGGGAAAGCAGTCTGGATCGTCTGGGCGATGCTATTGAAAGGGATACCTCATGGCCGATCTAAAGCTGGAGCGCACGTTCCCGATACCGCCAGAGGATCTGTTTGCGTGGATCAGTGTCGCAGAACGGCTGTTGCAATGGTGGGGCCCCGAAGGGGTGCACGTGCCCGAACATACTCTCGATTTTTCGCGCGTTGGTCCGTGGTATTCGGTGATGCAGAATGGCGAGGGCCAGCGGTTCAAGGTCTCGGGTCATGTGACCCATGTCGACCCGCCCAATTCCGTTGGCTTCACCTGGGGCTGGCATGACGATCAGGATCAGCGCGGGGCCGAAAGCCATGTAACGCTGCGGATCGAAGCCGCAGGCGGCGGCGCTCGGCTGGTGGTCGATCACCGCGACCTGGGCGATGACGAGATCGCCGCAAACCACGAGAAAGGCTGGACCTCGACGCTGAACAAGCTGGCCGGTCTGGTGCAATAAGTTTTCATCTGGGAGGAAAGAAATGCCACAGTTTCTGTTTGTCTATCACGGCGGGACCACGCCATCGGACCCGGCCGAAGTCGAGGCAACCATGGCCGCTTGGGGCGCGTGGTTTCAGAATATGGGTCCGTCACTAGAAATACCCGGCAACCCGGTGGGCCAGTCCTATACCGTCAGCTCGGGCGGTGTGGTCGACAATGGCGGTGCCAACCCGGTATCCGGCTTTACCGTGATCAAGGCCGACAGCATCGACGCCGCCAATGAAATGGCCAAAGGATGCCCCATGGTCGTGAACGGGTCAGGCTCGGTCGAGGTGGCCGAGATTCACGAGATTGAGATGTAGCCGCCCTAGCCGGGGAATCCCGGCGCGGGTCGGATCACGCCACATTCCAGCCCGCGACGGCTGTATTGCGTGGCGTTCATAAAGGTGCGGGTGGCCGGGTGATCGGCCTCCAGTATGCCGAGGCTGACCAGAATGGCAGCAATGGCGCATTCGCTGGCACGGGTAGCGCCATCGGTGATCTTCAGCGCGACGCCCATGCGTTTTTCAGGGATGATGGCGATGAATACGGCCTCGGCCCCGGTCTTGATCGCGGCGCGCCCGTTCATGGCGCGCATCAGCTCGGTACAGGCGCGCGTCTCTCCGGCCACCAGCTCGGGATGTTTGATCATCGCCGCGGTCAGGTGTTGTGCCGCATCGCTGGCCCGGTCCGACCGGTCCGCCGCCGAGGCAAACCACGCCATCGACCGTGCCATCCCTACCAGCGAGGTGGCAAAGTTCGGGGCGGAACAGCCATCGATGCCATAGCCAGGGCTGGTTTCGCCGGTGGTTTCTTCCAGCGCGGACAAACAGGCCTGTTGAACCGGGTGGTCGATTTCAAGATATTCCGGCCCGGCGCCCATATGCTGTGCTACCGTCAAAAACCCGCAATGTTTGCCCGAGCAGTTGTTGTGGATCTGACAGGGCGTGTCGTCGGCAAGTATCAGCCCGTCGCGCGCCGCCATATCCTGAGGCTCTTGCGGCCCACAGCGCAAATCGGGTTCTGCCAGGCCCAGATGGTCCAGCCAGGACGTTACCCTGTCTGTGTGAATATGCGCGCCGTTATGCGAGGCACAGGCCAATGCCAGATGCTCGCTGTTCAGCCCGTATTTCGCGGCCGCCCCCGATGTAATCAACGGCAGGGCCTGTATCATCTTGGCCGAAGACCGGGGGTAGATTATCGCCTCCGGGTCGCCCCAGCTGCGCACGATTTGCCCCGTGTCATCACAGATAACCGCATGTCCCAGATGCAGACTTTCCAGTAAAGGCCCCCGCCATAGTTCGGTCATTGCTACAGGCTGCGTCATCGGGACCCTCCTAAACATGCGCAAAAAACTGCCAACCGCCCTTTCGCCTATGGCGAAACTTGCGATAGTGTGTGTATGTCGGCAATCACCGGAAGACGCAACTTACAGACGAACCGTCAGGGTTCGCGAGCCATTCCGGTGGGTATGAGGTATTAGGTCGAGCTAGGAGGCTGGACAGATGGGATCAAAGCTCGTCCGCGTAATCGCGGGCCTGTGCGTGGCAGGGATGACAACGGCTGCAACCGCTCAGCAGGCAGACAGCACCAATAGAGTATCCGTAAACACCGACTGGAGTGTGTTTGTGGAAGAGGACCCAACCGAATGCTGGAGCGTTGCAACGCCGGATGAAACCGTCAACACGCGCGGCGGGCGCGTTGTTTCGGTGAGGCGCAGCGACATCCTGCTGTTTGTCGTGTTCAGACCTGATCCCGATGTGAAGGGGCGCGTCTCATTCACCGGGGGCTATCCGTTTGCCGCGGGATCGACCGTATCTGTATCCATCGACGGAAACAGCTTCGAATTCAGCACCGAAGGCGAATGGGCCTGGCCCGCGTCAGAGGGTGATGACCAAAAAGTAATCGCTGCCATGAAAAGCGGTACCGAAGCAGTGCTGACCGCCCGGTCCGAGCGCGGCACTCAGACCAAAGATACTTTCTCATTGCTGGGCTTCACAGCCGCTTTAGACGACGCCGAGAAACGCTGTACCAACTGAGCGCGCCAGCGCTCGGGCAGTGGCCCGGCTTGCAAAATGGTGCCAGTTTCGCAGGATAGGACCGCCCTCCTTCATAGCTTAACTTAACGTCATCTATAAATTTGATCTGCGTCAATGCTCCGCGCTCTGAAATACTGAACTAATCGGTTCAAGCAGAGAGAAAAGGAGAGCATCGATGCAGAAGAAAGTTTTGGGCCTGTTTGTGCTGACCGCCGTCGTATTGCTGAGCGCTTGTGATAAATCCGCTGAGACATACCCGGTTTCGGGAGAGCAATGTGGGCCAAACGATCCGGTCAAAACGCTGGACGCCGAGGATTGCTTTATTCCACCAGCAGGTGCGTGATCCAATACGGCTGGCCTGGAAACGTCCAGGCGGCATAGGAGTTCGAATGACCGCGGGGTTGATCCCCGCGGTTTTTTGTAACCTCTGGCGTCGCTGTGCTAAGCTGAACGCGTTAGTCTAACGACCCTTCGAGGAGTATGTCATGCGTTTGGTGCTACTGGCTGTTTTAACCCCCACGTTGGCTGTGGCGGATCCTGCAATGGAATGCACGAACGCAAGTTCACAAGTCGAAATCGGATCTTGCGTTGCCAGTATGGAAGCGGGGGTTGAGGCCGCGCTGACCGATAGTTTTGGCTTTGCCATGGATGCAGCCAACGCGTTGGACGAGGTGACCGGACGGACAAGCGCGGCGCCTGCGATGGAGGCGGCGCAAAGCGCGTGGGTCGGGTATCGTGATGCGCAGTGCGAGGCGGTCGGCGCGTCTTTTGGTGGTGGGTCGGGAACCGGCATTGGTATCACCTCTTGCCGGATTGAATTGGGGCGCCTGCGGATTGACGAATTGCTGCGTTTTGTAAATTAGGCGCGACGAATTCTTTTGATCTTTGCGCGCAGTCCTATATAGAGGCGCATTCCAAGCCAGAATCTTCGAGACCCACCTATGTCGCCCAAAGCGCCGATCACTCAAGACGTCATGACCATCCCCCGCAAATTGCCGGAGGGGAAGGTGAACCTTGTCGGGTTGACCCGGGATCGCCTGCGCGAGACCCTGATCGAACACGGCACGCCTGAAAAACAGGCCAAGATGCGCACGGGCCAGATCTGGCAGTGGATTTACCAATGGGGTGTGCGCGACTTTGCCGAGATGACCAATCTGGCCAAAGCCTATCGCACCCAGCTGGCCGAGCATTTCGTGATCGAAATCCCCGAGGTTGTGACCCGACAAGTGTCCGAGGATGGCACACGCAAGTATTTGGTCCGTATTGCTGGCGGGCATGAGGTCGAGGTGGTCTATATTCCCGAGGACGATCGCGGCACGCTGTGTATCTCGTCTCAGGTCGGTTGCACGTTGACTTGTTCCTTCTGCCATACAGGCACGCAGAAACTGGTGCGCAACCTGACGGCGGCGGAAATTGTCGGTCAGGTGATGATGGCGCGGGATGATCTTGACGAGTGGCCGGTACCGGGTGCGCCCAAGGACGAAACCCGCCTGCTGTCGAACATCGTTCTGATGGGTATGGGCGAGCCTCTTTACAATTTTGAGAACGTCCGCGACGCGATGAAAATCGCGATGGACCCCGAAGGTATCTCGCTGTCTCGCCGCCGGATTACCCTGTCGACATCGGGCGTGGTGCCCGAAATCGCGCGTACCGCGCAGGAAATCGGCTGCCTGCTGGCAATTTCGTTCCACGCGACGACCAATGAAACCCGCGATGTGCTGGTGCCGATCAACAAACGCTGGAATATCGAAGAGTTGCTGCAGGCTTTGGCTAGCTATCCCAAGGTTTCCAATTCGGAACGGATTACGTTTGAATACGTGATGCTTGATGGTGTGAATGACAGCGATGAGGATGCGCATCGTCTGATCGAACATATCAAGCGCCACAAAATCCCGGCCAAGATCAATCTGATCCCGTTCAACGAATGGCCCGGCGCACCGTATAAGCGCAGCTCGAACAATCGTATTCGGGCTTTTGCCAATATCATCTATCAGGCCGGGTATGCCTCGCCCATCCGCAAGACGCGGGGCGAGGACATTATGGCGGCCTGCGGTCAGCTGAAATCGGCCACCGAACGCGCCCGTAAATCGCGCAAGCAGATTGAGGCCGAGGCCGGTCTCGACCGCGGATAAGCAGCTGAATAGACGGCGCATCACAAAATTAATTTTTGGGGCGCTGTCTATCGAATGCAAAATTTGATATGTTTCATTGGCTAGGTGTGGATGCACCAGGCTCACTTGCGCACAATAGGGTGAGTTCGGTGGCTGGCATGTGGCAAATTCGTTCACGGCGGCTACCTTGTATTTCAGCTCCGTGTGCCGATTGCGGCATAACAGGTTACGAGTTGGGTTATCTCTATGATGTTTCGATTGAAAATCCCGTACTTTAGTTTTGTTTTAGTTTTGGCTTGTGCGGCCGTCGCCGTAACTGATGCTGTTGCGCAGTCAAATGATGAGGATGCTCATCTGGCTATCGAAAATCCGGCTGATCTGACCAAGGACGACGCGCGTGAAATTTATGACTCGTTGCAGCGCCGGATGGCACGCGGCTATGCCGCAGCGCAGTTGGATCTGCTTCTGAATTACCAAAACTGGCCGCTGTACAACGATGCGCCCTATATATCTGAAACCCATGGTCGGCGATTTGTGAACAGCTATGCAAACCGGATGGCGTATAATTATGCAACCCTGACGGAAGGCGAAAAGCTTCCGGTGGGGTCTGTGCTGGCCAAGGACAGCGTGACCGTTACGGATGAGGGGAAAAGCCATCCCGGCGCGATGTTCGTCATGCAGAAACTGGCCGAGGGCGCCAACCCTGCTACGGCTGACTGGCGCTATATCATGGTCATGCCGGATGGGTCATTGTTTGGGGACACGATGGGGGATCGCGCCAACGCAGTTGCGTATTGCCACGATTGCCACGAGGCGGTTGCCGACCGAGATTACACATTCTTTGTTCCCGAAGAGTATCTGGTCGACAATTAGGCCGCTCTCACCCAAATCTCGCGGTGCCGATCACTTTGATCAGTTGCTGACGAACCGGATCTGGCTGCGCTGCGACGGCGTTCAGGACCTCTCGAAGTTCTGCGCGCAACCCATGCATCTGGTCGATCAGGGAAATCATCATCGACACTGCGTCTGCCTCCATTTCGTATTGGTCGTGCAACTCGCAGGCCAACTCCAGCCGGGCAACGTCGAGGCTGTGATAGACCAATCCGCGATCTGTTTGTTCGGGGATCACGATTTCGGCGGCCAGATATTCTGTCAATCGGGTCGAAGTCAGCCGGGCTACGGCAGTGATCAGTTCCTCTTCGGTCAGGGTGCGGGTCATGACGGCATTCCTTTGCGTGGGTCATAGCGGTGGGTTTCTCGCCATGAATCCATAAATTGCCTCAACTCATCATCGATTTGATCGGGCATTGAAATGGTCAGCTCGATCAACTGGTCGCCCCGTTCGGCCGAGCCGCGCTTCTTGACGCCCTTACCCCGCAGGCGCAGGGTTCTGCCGCTGCTGGTTCCGGCCGGAACGGTCACGTTTACGCCCCCATCGATCGTGGGCGCCGCCACTTTGCCGCCCAGCACCGCCTCATCAATCGTGATGGGCAGCGTGATGTGAATGTCATTTCCCTGACGGTCGAATACCGGATGATCCGCGACTGATACTGTCACCAGCGCATCGCCGCGCGGCCCCTCACCATAGCCAGCGGCACCCTTGCCCCGCAGGCGAATGGTCTGACCGCTTGTGATCCCTGCGGGTATCTTGACTTCGATCCGGTCCCCATCCGGCAGGGTCAGCTTCTGGCTGGCGCCGAATACCGCATCCAGAAAGCTGATCTGAAGCGTGAAGTTCAGATTGTGGCCGGGCGCGTGAAACTCGCGGCCGCCTTGCCCACCAAATCCGCCGCGACCCCGCATGAATTCGGCAAATATATCCGACATGTCGTCCGGGTCCGTCGCCTGCCCGCGATAGGGGTTGCCGGCGGCTTCGGCGTAATCGCGATAGTATTGCTGTTGCGGGCGTTCCTGTCCCGAGGCATCAATCTCACCATTGTCATAGCGTTTGCGCGTCTCAGGATCTTTCAACAGATCATAGGCCGCGGCGGCGGCCTTGAACTTGGCTTCGGCCTCGGCGTCCCCGGGTTTCAAGTCCGGATGGCATTCCTTGGCAATACGCCGATACGCTTTTTTGATTTCAGCGTCGCTGGCATCTTTGGCCACGCCAAGTGCGGCATAGGGATCGTCGCTCATCTCACCTCTCATGGATGGGGGAAGGGCTGATCATGATGAAGGTATTTTATCACGTGATTTCAACAGGTCAAAAAGAACCGGTGGCTAAATTGGTTCGCAAGTTTCGCAATCTCTGATACTATCAGGCTGTTTCATATTATTCATTGACGGAGATCAGCCGATGACGCGCAGACTTAAATCGGTTCTGGCCCTGCTGGCGGGCAATGCCATTGGGTTAATGTTGGCCGCTTTGCTACTGACCGGTTTTGCAATCAAGCCGATTTCATTCATCGTTGTGGTGATCGTCTTCACGCTGGTGCAGGTGGTGGCCGAGCCGCTGATCCTGAAGTTGGGTGAGAAAAGGGCGCCTTCGTTGAAAGGCGGGATCGCGTTGATCGTGACCTTTGTCGGCCTGCTTGTGACCGATCTGGTGACCAATGGGCTGACGGTTGGCGGAATTTCCAACCTGCTGGCTGCGACACTGCTGGTCTGGCTGGGCGCGCTGATTGCCAGCGTCGTGCTGCCGATCTACGTGTTCACCGAGCTGCGCACGCCCAAAAAGTAATTACAGTGCGTTCAGGCTGGCATCGATTGCCTGCCAAAGCTCAACCACCGGCTCGCATCCCACCGACAGACGGACAAAAGCGGGGTCAACGTCGTCGCCCCAACGGGCGCGGCGCTCGGCCGAGCTATGGACGCCGCCAAAAGACGTCGCAGGGCGCAGCATTGGACAGGTGTTGATGAAGGTTTCGGCCTTGGCCTGGGTTTCCAACGTGATCGAAAGAAGGAATCCGAACCGCGTGGTCTGAGCCTGTGCCAAGGTGTAGGATGGGTCATCTGGCAGGCCGGGATAGCGGATGTCTTTCACAGACGGATGCGCCGCCAACCGTTCTGCCAACACCTGGGCCGAGCTGCACATCCGGTCAAACCGAACATCCAGTGTTTCCAGCCCACGATGCAGCAACCAAGCCTCGTGCGGACCGGGGATCGCGCCAGAGACACGCCGCCATTCCTCGACCCGCTCCATGACATCTGTATTGCGGCTGGCCACATGGCCCATCAGCAGATCGGAATGCCCACCCATGGCCTTGGTGTCCGAGGACACGACGATATCTACGCCCATATCCAAAGGACGCTGGCCCAGTGGTGTCATGGTTGTGTTGTCAGCAATGGTGATCCCACCAGCTGCGCGCACGGACGACGCGATGGCTGGCAGGTCCATCATATCCAGACCAGGGTTCGAGGGGCTTTCGACAAAGACCACATCGATGCCGTCGAACCCGCCTTCGGAAAAGGCGGTTGTCGGGCGTTCTGTCACGATGACACCCAGACCAGACAGAAATCGGTCGGCCAGCACGCGAGTGACGTAATAGCCATCCGACGGGATCAGGATGCGCGACCCGGCTTTGACCGTGGCAAACAACGCGGCCGAGATCGCCGCCATGCCCGACGGGAAAGCCAGGCAGGGGGCGTCTTCAAGATGGGCGAGAACCTGTTCCAGATGTTCCCAGGTTGGGTTGTTGACGCGACCGTAGAAATCATGCCCGTCCGGTGCGCCGGGCAGGTGAAACATACTGCTTTGGGTCAGGGGCAGGGCCACGGGCTCGCCCTTGGTCAGTGCGTTGCCCCGCAGATGCAGCATTTCGCCGGTCTTGCGCCCCATCATTTAGCGCCCCGGTATTTCGTCACGGGGCGGGGTGGGTTCCCATTTATCGATTATGTCGACCGCCTCTTGCGCGGTATCGACGAACCGGAACAGGTCCAGATCCTCGTCCGAGATGGTGCCGGCGTCGGCCAGCGCCTCCCAGTTGATGACCTTTTCCCAGAACGCGCGACCGAATAGCAGGAAGGGCACACGCTCCATACGGCCGGTTTGAATCAGGGTCAGGGACTCGAACAGCTCATCCATGGTGCCAAAGCCGCCGGGGAAGATGGTGATGGCGCGGGCGCGCATCAGGAAATGCATCTTGCGGATGGCGAAATAGTGGAAGTTAAAGCTGAGCTCGGGCGTAACGTACAGGTTCGGTGCCTGTTCATGCGGCAGCACAATGTTCAGGCCGATGGAACAGCCGTTCGCATCCTGCGCGCCGCGGTTACCAGCCTCCATCACGCCGGGGCCACCGCCGGTGACGATCACATTTTCGCGCCCGCCGGTCTCGTTCGATTTCACGGTCATCAAACGGGCGAACTCACGCGCCTCGTCGTAATATTCCGACAGCCCGGCCAGCGTTTGTGTCCGCGCGGTGTGTTTCTGTGACGGCTCAGGGATACGCGCGCCGCCGAACATGACGATGGTCGAGGTGATCTCACGCTCGGTCATGATCATCTCGGGCTTGAGCAGTTCCAGCTGCAGGCGCACCGGGCGCAACTCGTCCCGGCACAGGAAATCCTCATCGGCAAAGGCAAGGCGATAGGCGGGTGAGCGGGTTTGCGGGGTGTCGGGTACCTCGCTTGCGGTCGAACGGTCGGTCTGCGCGTCGCGAAACGGGCTGAGGCGGTCTTCTCTCATGGGGTAACGATCCCTGCTTGCGTGTTTTCCAAACAGCTATAGGGTTCGGGCGCAGAGTGCCAGTCACGGAAAGATGAGAATGAATTGGAAGAGCGAAATACTGGCGGCACAGCACCGCATAAGTGGCTATGCGCAGGTGACGCCAGTGGTGGAAAGCCGTGCCCTGGGGCTGGATTTTCCGGTGGAAATGAAGCTGGAGCATATGCAGCACACCGGCAGTTTCAAAGCGCGCGGGGCGTTTAACACTCTGATCAGTTCGGATGTGCCCGAGGCCGGGGTTGTGGCCGCATCGGGCGGCAATCATGGCGCAGCCGCAGCCTATGCGGCACAGGCGCTAGGCTATCCGGCCAAGATTTTTGTCCCGGAACTGGCAGGGCCGTCCAAGATTGCGCTGATTGAACAGGCAGGCGCAGATCTGAGCGTGGTGCCGGGAGAATATGCCAACGCTCTTGCTGCGGCGCAGGCGTATGAGGATGCGTCGGGCGCGATGCAGATTCACGCCTATGACGCCCCCGCTACGGTCGCCGGGCAGGGAACCTGCTTTGCCGAATGGGAGGCACAGGGCCTGAAAGCGGATACCGTATTGATCGCGGTGGGCGGTGGCGGTCTGATCGCCGGGGCGCTGGCCTGGCTGCAAGGCACGCGCAAGGTCGTGGCGGTTGAGCCGGAAACCTCCTGCGCGCTGAATGCAGCCCTGCAGGCGGGAGAACCGGTGGATGTGTCCGTCTCGGGCATTGCGGCAAATGCGCTGGGCGCGCGGCGGATCGGCTCGATTTGTTTCGATCTGGCACAGGGCGTGCAATCAGTTCTGGTCAGTGATGAGGCCATCGCGCAGGCGCAGAAGGTCCTGTGGCGGGCGCATCGGATTCTGGTGGAACCGGCAGGCGCAACCGCCTTGGCTGCGCTGCTTTCGGGGGCTTACACGCCAGAGCCGGGCGAACGGGTGGCGGTGCTGATCTGTGGTGGAAACATCTCACCGGACCCTCTGAACGGCTGAAACCGGAACAAACAGCCGCAAAGCGCGCGCTCAGCGTCGCATTGCAGCCAGTCCGTCGCTTGCGTATAGGCAACACAAGCGTGAACAGAATCTGCAGGGAGCCGCCAAATGTCCAACGCGCAACTGGAAGCCGCCATCGAAGCCGCCTGGGAGGCGCGAGATGCCATCACCCCCGCCACCACCGGCGAGACACGCGAAGCGATCGAAGATACGCTGAACGCGCTGGACAGCGGGTCGCTGCGGGTCGCGGAAAAGCAAGACAGCGGCGACTGGCATGTGAACCAGTGGGCGAAAAAAGCGGTTCTGCTGGGCTTTCGCATCAAGGATATGGAAATCCAGACCGGCGGCGCTCAGGACGGCGGCTGGTGGGACAAGGTGGACAGCAAGTTCGCGGGTTGGGGTGAAAACCAATGGCGGGCCGCTGGCTTTCGCGCGGTGCCGAATTGCGTCGTTCGCAAATCCGCCTTTATTGCGCCCGGCGTGGTTCTGATGCCGTCATTTGTGAACCTGGGTGCCTATGTGGACGAGGGCACAATGGTTGATACTTGGGCCACCGTCGGTTCATGCGCACAGATCGGCAAGAACGTCCATCTGTCGGGCGGTGTTGGGATCGGCGGCGTTCTGGAACCGATGCAGGCGGGTCCGACCATCATCGAAGACAACTGCTTTATCGGCGCCCGGTCCGAAGTGGTCGAAGGCTGCATCGTGCGCGAAGGCTCGGTTCTGGGCATGGGCGTGTTCATCGGCAAATCGACCAAGATCGTCGACCGCGAAACCGGCGAGGTCACCTATGGTGAAGTTCCGCCCTATTCGGTGGTTGTTGCGGGCTCGATGCCGTCCAAGAACAACATCAACCTCTACTGCGCCGTGATCGTGAAACGGGTGGATGAAAAGACCCGCTCGAAAACCGGGATCAACGAGCTGCTGCGCGACTAATACTGGGCGCGGATCAAACAAGGGGGCTGCAGCGCGATCCGCTGCGGCCCTTTTTTTGTTATCGCTTACCCTTTGACCGGATAGCGGTCCGGTTCTTCGAACACATCAATGACGCGCGACCCGGCTTTGATCTTGCCGCCATGCTCCACTCCTGCGGGGATCGAATAGCTGTCACCGGGGCCATAGCTCTTGGTTTCATCGCCAATGGTCAGCTCAATCTCACCTTCGACCACAGTTCCCCATTGTGCCAGATGGGAATGAAGGGGCAGTTCGAAATCCTGAAGAAAGGTAAAAAACGCCACCAGCCCCGCGTCTGATCTGATCACGGCCGTTTGCACCACATCTTCGGGGAAGGGCACGTCGAGGCTTGGGAATCCTGTGATGAAATCCGGATAAGTCATGGCAACGTCCTTTTGTGATCGGTGTCAGGTTACTGCGGGCACTATGGCGGCACAGGCGATCCACTGCAATTCCCCGGCTGCTTGACCGCAGGCAGGTGCGCGGCTATGGCCCCTTGCATGGAAAAGCAAAAGAAACCTTCGCGTCAGCAGGTCTATACCCTGCTTGTGCAGATCGGTCGCAAGGATGGCGATGGCCTGCCCGACGGCGCAACCGGGGCGGCATTGATGTGTTTTGCCAGCGGCGTCGACGAGGCCGAGGCCGTGCGCGAAACGGTGGCGATCCTGAAACAGGCAGATACCGCGCCTTTGGATGTCACAGGCTATGGCACTTTGGTCGAACGTGAGGCGCAAGGTCACGAGATCGACCCGGATGAACGGGCCCTAATGCAGCGCGCACTGGATGAAAATGCAGTGATCGTGGCGCAGATGACCCCGTTTTTCGGGGATGAAGAGACGGCTTAGTTCCGCGCCCCAAACCACTTGCGATAAATCTCGTCATAGGTGCCGTCTTCGCGCAGCGCCAGCAGCGCCTGGTTGACGTCTTCGACCAGCGGGGACCCGGTAGGGAAGGCAATACCGTAATTCTCGCGCAGGAATATACCGCCTGTCATCGAGGCGATCCGGCGTCCTTCATGGGCGGCGAAATAGGACAGGATCGGCGCGTCGAACACTATGGCGTCCAGTTCCTCGTTGCGAAAGGCTTCAAGCATGGGGTCGAGCCCATCATAGTTGGTAAACTCGATCTCGCGGCGGTTCAGAAAGTTAGCAGCGGTTGAATTCGAGATTGTTCCGACCTCTTTGCCGTAAAGGTCATTTATCGAATTCACGCTGCCACTGATTGCATCCACTGTCATGACCGAGGTGATCCGCGCAGTGAAGACCGAGACGATAAACAGCGAAGATACAACCAGCACTACACCCAGAATTCGACCAAATGGCGTGCGCGGCATTCGTTCCTCAAACCCGCCATTGACCACCAGGTTCAAGGCCCACCAGAATGAGGGGAACCAGGCCTCGTCTAGCTTGCGGTCGAAATAGGGCTGCGAGCGGCGCTCGAACACCCACATCAGCATGCCGCCGCCAAGAAGGATTGCAAAGGCGAGCCCGATAGCAATAAACAATTCGCGCGACAGTAACGCATGTAGCAGTGACGGGCGGCGCACCGCGTCCGATGGCACCATGATCTGCAAACCAGCCTCGAAAATCGGCTGGCTGAAGTCCATCTGCGTTTCTCGCGAGGCAGTGATCGAGATATTGGCGATGGCCAGATCGGCGGATCTGTTCTGCACTGCGCCCAGCATGTCGCCAAAGGCGTCGGAACGCTGGATGGAATAGTCCCAATTCAGGGATTCAGCCAACGCCTCAAGCAGGTCCATCGAGAATCCGGTTTGGGCTCCATCTTCGACAAAAGAAAACGGAGGCCGTGTCACGGTCGAAACCGTCAGCGTCTGGGCCTGGCTTTGCTGGCCGAGAACGGCGAAAGTCAGGCAGATCAATGCGAAAAGAGCACGTGTCATCGTAAAATCACCTGTTTCGCGGCCCTCTAGCGCATATTCGAACCGGCAGACAAGGCAATCGCAGCGTAAGGCCCCATGTTTTCCGGGGGTGTCAGTTCGATACAAGGTGGAAAAAGCCCGCGGTTTCTGGCCTGTTGGGGTTGGCAATCGGGCCAATTCGTTGAATCTGTGCACGAACCTGAAAGAAATTTTATGAAAAGGGCCCACCATGACAGATCCGATTGCGTTGACGGCCGACCTGATCCGTTGCCCATCGGTCACACCTGAAGAAGGCGGTGCCCTTGTCCTGCTGCAGGATGTCCTGTCACAGGCGGGGTTTGATTGTACCCGTGTTGATCGCGCCGGCATCAGCAATCTGTTTGCGCGATGGGGTGCAAAAGGTCACGCCCGAAGCTTTGGGTTCAACGGTCACACCGATGTTGTTCCGGTGGGCGACGAGGCCGCTTGGACCACACCGCCTTTCGGGGCAGAAATCCGGGAAGGGTTCATGTATGGGCGCGGGACCACTGACATGAAATCGGGTGTGGCGGCCTTTGCAGCGGCGGCAGTGGATTTTGTACGCGACACGCCGCCCGACGGGGCCATCATCCTGACGATCACGGGTGACGAAGAGGCTGATGCGCTGCATGGCACCACCGCCCTGCTTGACCATATGGATCAATGCGGCGAGCGGATGAGCGTCTGCCTGGTCGGTGAACCCACCTGCCCGAACAGGATGGGTGAAATGATGAAGATTGGCCGTCGCGGCTCGATGACCGCCTGGTTTACCGTAACAGGTGTGCAGGGCCATTCGGCCTATCCGCACCGGGCAAAGAACCCACTACCCGCTATGGCCCGGCTGATGGACAGGCTGGCCAGTCACGAGTTGGACCAGGGCACCGACCATTTCGATGCCTCGACGCTGGCGGTTGTGGCGATCGACACCGGCAATTCCGCCACAAATGTCATCCCGGCACAGTGCAGCGGGGCGGTGAACATCCGGTTCAACGACCTGCATTCCGGCGCCAGCCTCAGTGATTGGCTGCAAGCGCAGGCGCGCGATGTGGCCACCGCGTTTGGTGTCGAAATTGACGTGCGTATCAAGATATCGGGCGAAAGCTTTCTGACCCCTCCTGGCCCCCTGTCGGAATTGGTGGCCAAAGCGGTTGCGGCTGAAACCGGGGTCACGCCCGAGATGTCGACAACCGGGGGTACTTCGGACGCGCGTTTCGTCAAGGATCATTGTCCGGTTGTCGAATTTGGTTTGGTCGGCAAAACCATGCATCAGGTGGATGAATGCGTTGAGGTGGCGCAGATTGAACAGCTCAAGTCAGTCTATACCCGTATTTTGGCCGACTATTTTTCCTGATTCATGCAGCGCACCCTGGTGATCATGGTGAAAGAACCGCGCCCGGGCCGTGTCAAAACCCGGTTGGGGCGCGATATCGGTATGGTCGGTGCGGCGTGGTGGTTTCGCCATCAGACCCGGTCGCTGATCCGGCGTCTGCGCGATCCGCGTTGGCAGATCGTGCTTGCGGTCTCGCCGGATCGCGAAGGGCTGACCAGCCGCATCTGGCCCGCCGACCTGCCGCGTGCGCCACAGGGTCGAGGGGATCTGGGCGATCGTATGGGGCGGATGCTGCGGGAAATGCCAACAGGGCCAGTCTGTCTGATCGGTGCGGATATCCCGGGGGTTGCACGGGAGCATATCGCGCGCGCGTTCCGGGCATTGGGGCGCAACCAGATGGTGTTTGGTCCGGCCCCGGATGGCGGATATTGGCTGGTCGGGGCGCAACGCATTGGTGCCCTGCCGCACAGCCTGTTTCAAAACGTGCGCTGGTCGACGGAACATGCGCTGGCCGACACGCTGGCCTCGATCCCCGGATGCCGGGTGGCGATGCTGGATCAGCTGCGCGATGTCGATACGGTTGCCGATCTGCGAGCCTGACCCTTTTTGGTCATGACGCCGCCGCATCTCCGTGATAGGCCGAAATCATGACTCGCATCCCTACCAAGCAAGAGGTCCTCGACTGGATCTCGGCGAACCCCACCCTGACCTCGAAACGCGACATTGCTAAAGCCTTTGGCATCAAGGGCGCGGATCGGATCGACCTGAAACGGATCCTCAAGGAACTTGAGGCCGAAGGTCATCTTGAAAAGCGCAATCGCAACTATCGTGACCCGGATCGTCTGCCGCCTGTCAGCGTGCTGCAGGTGAAGGCCCCGAACGCCGATGGTGATCTGTTCGCACGGCCCTTGGAGTGGCATGGCGAAGGGGTCGAGCCGGTTGTTCTGATGATCACCCGCGCCAGTGACCCGGCGCTGGGTGAAGGCGACCGCATTCTGGCCCGTCTGACCGTGGTGCATGAGGAAGACCATAATTACGAGGCCCGCCTGATCCGCCGGATCGGAACCAACCCGCGCAAGATCGTCGGTATCTTCCGCAAAGGGACCGAGGGCGGACGGATCGTGCCCATCGACAAGGCCGGACAGAACGAGTGGCTGGTCAATGAAGGTGCCGTATTGGGTGCAAAAGACGGTGAGTTGGTCGAGGCCGAACAGGCCGGACCCAAAACCCGCATGGGCCTGCCACGTGCCCGCATTGTCGAACGGCTGGGCGACCCGTCGGCCCCCAAGGCCGTGTCGCTGATCGCCATTCATCAGCATGGCATTCCCGATGACTTCCCCGACACAGTGATTGCAGAGGCCGACAAGGCCAAACCCGCTGGTCTGAAAGGGCGCGAAGACCTGCGCGATATGCCGCTGCTGACCATCGACCCCTCGGATGCGCGCGATCATGATGACGCCTGTTATGCGCATGCGGATGAGGATCCGAAGAATCCCGGTGGATATGTCATCTGGGTCGCTATTGCCGATGTTGCCGCCTATGTGCAGCCCGGTACGGCGCTAGATCGCGAGGCGCGCAAACGGGGCAACTCCAGCTACTTCCCCGACCGCGTGGTTCCGATGCTGCCGGATCGGCTGTCCGGTGATTTGTGTTCGTTGCACGAAGGCGTCCCGCGCGCGTGTATCGCCGTGCGGATGCAGATCGACGCCGAGGGCTACAAGATCGGCCACCGATTCGTGCGAGGGCTTATGCGCTCCGCCGCCTCGCTGCATTATGCCGAGGTGCAGGAGGCCATCGATGGCGCCCCCAATGACCGCACCGGGCCGCTGTTAGAGACCGTACTGAAGCCGCTCTATGCTGCTTATGCTGCACTGAAAAAGGCGCGGGCTGTGCGGCAACCGCTGGAACTGGACCTGCCGGAACGCAAGATTATCCTGAGCGATACGGGCGACGTTCAAAGCGTGGCGTTCCGCGACCGTCTGGACGCGCATAAGCTGATCGAAGAGTTCATGATCCTCGCCAATGTCGCTGCGGCTGAAACCCTGATCGCTAAGCGCCGCCCGCTGCTGTTCCGTGTCCACGAAGAACCGGCACCTGAGAAGCTGGAAAGCCTGCGGGAAACGGCTCAGGCGGCGGGGTTGAATTTGGCCAAGGGGCAGGTGTTGCAGACCCGCCACCTGAACGCACTGCTGAATGCGGCTGCGGGCACCGAGGATGCAGAGTTGATCAACCTGACCACCCTGCGGTCGATGGCGCAGGCCTATTACAACGCTGAAAATTTCGGCCATTTCGGGCTGGCGCTGCGGAATTACGCGCATTTCACCTCGCCCATCCGGCGCTATGCCGACCTGATCGTGCACCGCGCGCTGATCTCGGCCCATGGCTGGGGCACCGATGGGCTGACCGAGGATGAGATCGCCCGGCTGGACGAAACTGCCACTCATATCTCGGATACCGAACGCCGCTCGATGATGGCGGAACGAGATACGACCGACCGGTATCTGGCGGCTTATCTGAGCGAGCGTGTTGGGACCGAGTTCTCGGGTCGGATCAGTGGTATCGCCCGGTTTGGGGCTTTCGTGAAAATGGACGAGACCGGCGCGGACGGTCTGGTACCGGTGCGATCCTTGGGGCGCGAGTTCTTCCATTTCGACCGCGAGGCCGGAACCCTGATGGGGTCGGACACCGGGCTGATCATAGCCATCGGCCAACGCGTCACCGTGCGTCTGACCGAGGCGACACCTGTGACGGGCGGGCTGGAGTTGGAGCTGTTGTCGATCGACGATCAGGCCCTGCCGACGGGGCGCGGAGGGGCATCCAAGCGCCCAACGCGACGCAAGGCAGTCAGCACCAAGCGCAAGAAGGACAAGATCAAACGCAAGGTGGAACGCAAACGCCGTCAGAAGTGAATTCGCATCTCGGGAACAAGGCGCATGTAAGTCAGCCTTTTGCGGGAAGGTGATAGGTCAACGCGCGGGCTATCAGCCAGCCATGGCGGGTGGCGTCGATCTGATCCGGATTATCAAACAGAACTGCCCGGTTGCCGTCTATCCGATCTTCGCCCGGAAAGGCCGAGGTGAAATCGCCCATCAACCGGCTTTGGCAATGCACGAACAGGGCAAAGCGGGCCGCTTTGTGCCCGCCCAATCGGATCGTGGATCCCTTGGGCGCCAGATAGGCGGGCTGCCCCCAGCGCAATGCCTCTTGCAACGGCTGCGCGCGGGGCAACGAAGTGGCGGTTTCCAGGATCAACTGACGCAGCGCAAGCGCCCCGGCACGTGTGCCTTCGGGCAGGGCTTGATAGGCCGCTGCCACTGCGGGATCGTCAAATTGTGTCATGACAGCGGTATCGCCTGCTCCATCCGGTCTATGTAGTCGCTTAACAGCTTATCCTGTTTGATCCGCCGGGTCAGCGGTGTATTGGCCGGCGTCGCGCGCATCGCGGCAAGCATGGGGGCCACGCTCATATCCACCGAGGTCGGGGTTTCTCCCATCAAATAGGTCGACTGCCATAGATAGGCCGAGATCGCCTCAAGATCGCGTTCCAGCCTGTCCTGACGTTCGGCGGCTGAAAACCGCGAAACACCCTGAAACCCCAACCCTTTAACAACGTTCTTGCGGATAGAATTGGCAACCGGTTTGCGGATCAGGGTGGGGATGCCTGTGAAAAAGGTCTTGTACAGGGTTGGCCAGACTTCGTCATTCGCCCAACGGTCCTGAACGATCTGAAAATACAAATGTTCCTCAGCCAGGCGGATCAGAGCACGAGATTGGGCTTTTTGCAGATCGCTCAGCCCGTGATCAAAATCACTACCTTGCGTCTCAAGCCAGTCGCGGATCAGGTCGCTGTCGGGGATCAGACGCTGCGGCGTGCGCAGAACCGGCAGCTTCTGATGCGGCATCTTGCGCGGATCAAGGAGGTCAGATCGCTGCCAGCGTTGGCCCGATGTTTGCAGCATTAGTGCCGTCTTCACGCAAAACGGGCTGGCGCTGAACAGGCCAAAGGCAGAGGGGTAGGTCAAAAGGGTCAGCATCTTGGGCTCCATCATGGGTATAGGTGATGGGTATGCCGAGCTAATGACAATTTCTGTCATTAGAGATAAAGTAACCTGCATTATGACCCGCACCGCCCGTTTGTTCCAATTAATGCAATCCTTGCGCTCTGGCCCGTCGCCAAGAACGTCGATTGAGCTGGCTCAGGATCTGGGCGTTTCGCCGCGCACGATTCACCGAGACATCGATTCATTGCGCAGCCTCGGCGCCGTGATCGACGGAGAGGCGGGGTTCGGGTTCACCCTGATCGAGGACGCCACCCTGCCACCGCTTGGCTTCACCGATGATGAGCTTGAGGCCCTGGTGCTTGGCCTGCGCGAGGTACAATCCATTGGTGATCCCGGCCTCTCTGAGGCTGCCAGCGAAGTTCTGCGCAAGCTGCAGGGTCGTTTGCCACCGCGCCAGTCTCAGCGCCTCAGCCATGCGGTGCTGACCGCCACACGGTTTGACCGGCCGCCGAAACCAACGGTGGATGTCGCTGAACTGCGGCGGGCCACCTGGGACGAACAGACGATCGAATTTTCCTATTGGGATGCCAAAGGCGACGAGACCCATCGCTGCGTAAATCCGTTGAGCATCGTTTACATGGACCGCGCCAGCGTGCTGATCAGCTGGTGCCTGTTGCGGCAGGATTTCCGCGTGTTTCGGTTGGATCGCATGCAAGAGATGCAGATTACCGGGGCCTCGTTCCGGCCCAATCGGGTCCCCCTGCTGCGCGAAGCTCTGAACCGGCTGCGGTCCGAGCGAGAGGCGAGAGACCGCGACTCGGAAAGCTGAGCGCTTTGAGATTTGCCGTTTTTGCGCTATCCTGTGGTTGAGCAGTTATCAGGAAATTCGGAATGCGTAGATGCGTAAGCGGCGTTATGACCGCAGCATTATGGGCATCCATCGTACAGGCGGAGTCCATCAAAAGCCCGGAAGGGCCACAGCCGATACAATTGGCGTCGGCTGATCTTACAGTCTCAATCCGACCGGTCGTCCGACCATCGGAGGAGATGTATCGCGTGTCAGAAGAAAGAAGCGCCCGGTTTCAGGCGTGGCTTGGTGATTTTCGGACGCGGGCACAGGCCCAGGGTATCTTGCCCGGCACTCTGGATCACGCGCTAGCGGGGCTGGCCTATGACAAGGATATTATCAAGCGCGATCGCAATCAGGCCGAGTTTACCAAGCCGATATGGGACTATCTGGATGCGGCCGTTTCTGATCGGCGCGTCGCAGACGGTCGCGCGGGGTTGGAACGCCATGCCGCAGTGCTGACCCGGATTGAAGCGCAATATGGGGTCGAAAAAGAGGTCGTGACCGCGATTTGGGGGCTTGAGACATCTTTCGGCACATTTCGGGGGTCGGATCAGACGATCCGTTCGCTTGCGACGCTGGCCTTTGATGCCCGACGGGCTGAGTTCTTTGAAACGCAACTGATTGCCGCCTTGCGGATCATTCAGGCAGGCGATGTCAGCCCCGCAACGATGGTCGGAAGTTGGGCCGGAGCAATGGGGCATACGCAATTCATGCCGACCTCGTTTCTGGATCACGCCGTGGATTTCGACGGTGACGGGCGGCGGGATATATGGACGGATGACCCGACCGATGCGCTGGCCTCGGCAGCGGCCTATCTGGCGCGTCATGGGTGGACCAAGGGACAGCCATGGGGTGTTGAAGTGCGCCTGCCCGCCGGGTTCGATTTTGCAGCCGCGAGACGCGATTACACACTGCTGCCGTCAGACTGGTCGGCACTGGGCGTGGTTGCGTGGGATGGACAGCCCGTTGCGGATCATGGTCAGGCAGCGATCTTGTTGCCAGCGGGTGGTGAAGGCGTTGCATTGATGGTCTTCGATAATTTCCGCGTGATCGAGCAATACAACGGTGCAGATGCCTATGTGATCGGCATTGGGCATTTGTCCGACCGTCTGGCGGGCCGCGCGGCGTTTCAGGCCGAGTGGCCTCGGGGTGATCGGGTGTTGAGCTTTTCTGAGAAGAAGGAATTACAGCTCCGGCTGACCGAGGCAGGGTTTGACACACGGGGGATCGACGGGCGCACCGGCCCGAATACCACTGAGGCGGTTCGGGCCTATCAACTGGCGCAGGGGCTTGTGCCGGACGGCTATGCGTCCGCGCCGCTGTTAGAGCGGTTGAGGTAGGGGAGGGGGCTCTGCCCCCGTCGCCTGACGGCGCCTCCCCCGAGGTATTTTCAGCCAGATGAAGCTGCGCGGGTCAGGAGGCCGCTTTCATCAGGCCCTGTGCAATGATCTCGGCCTGTGCCTCGTCCAGCGATTTGTGGATGCGTACGAGCATCTCATCAATTTCCGCGGGTGTTAGAACCAGCGGAGGAGAGATGATCATCCGGTCGCCTACATGGCGCATCACCAGGTTGTTGGCAAAGCACCGATCGCGACAGATATAGCCGACAGTGCCCGGATCGGACGCGAATTTGGCACGGCTGGCCTTGTCCGGTGTCAACGCGATTGACGCCATCATGCCGACAATCTTGGCTTCGCCCACAAGCGGGTGATCGGCCAGCGCTTCCCATTTTTTCTTCAGATAGGGGGCGGCTACGTCGCGGACATGCTCGACGATCTTTTCTTCTTCAAGGATGCGCAGGTTTTCCAGTGCCACGGCTGCAGCGACCGGATGGCCGGAATAGGTGTAGCCGTGATTGAACTCGGTTCCGCCAATGACCTCGGCAATCTCGTCACTCACGATGGACCCGCCAATAGGCGCATAGCCCGAGCTGAGCCCCTTTGCGATGGTCATGATATCGGGGCGAATGCCGACGGTTTGAGACCCAAACCAGTTGCCTGTGCGACCAAAACCGCAGATGACCTCATCCGCAATCAGCAGGATATCGTATTTGTCACAGATGCGCTGAATTTCAGGCCAGTAGGTATCCGGTGCAACAATCACGCCACCTGCGCCCTGTACGGGTTCGGCGATAAAGGCTGCGACGCGGTTTTCGCCAAGTTCCTCAATCGCCTCTTCCAACTCACGCGCGCGGGCCAGGCCGAATTCTTCGGGAGACATGCTACCACCTTCAGCCCACCAGTTTGGTTGGTTGATATGGTGGATATTCGGGATCGGGATTCCACCCTGCGCGTGCATCCCTGCCATGCCGCCCAACGACGCCGAGCCGACCGAAGAGCCATGATAGGCGTTATGTCGGCTGATGATGATGTTCTTGTCGGGCTGGCCTTTTTCGGCCCAATAGGTCCGAACCAGACGGATGTTTGTGTCATTCGCCTCAGACCCGCCGGCTGCAAAGAACACATGGTTCAGATCGCCCGGCGCAAGTTCCGCGATCTTCGCGGCCAGCGCGATGGCAGGGACGTGGGTCGTTTTGAAAAAGGTATTGTAATACGGCAGTTCGCGCATCTGGCGGGCTGCGACCTCGGCCAGTTCATCGCGACCATAGCCGATATTGACACACCACAGGCCCGCCATTGCATCGAGTATTTCTTCACCCTCGCTGTCCGTAAGGTAGACGCCCTTCGCACGGGTGATCACACGCGCGCCTTCTTTCCCTAGGGCGCCATTGGCCGAAAAAGGGTGCATGTGGTGGGCGGCGTCCAAGGCCTGCAGCTGGGCCGTGGGCAAATGGTTTGTGATGGTCGACATCGGAAAATCTCCTGCAAGAGCGATTGGCAGCTACAATATGATCAAATTTTTTCCTGTCAATCGAATCGGACAGATCTAAGCGTTGACTAAGGCGTCTGCCATCAGCTCCATGCCCTGTTCGATATCTTGTGCGGTTGCTTTTGCTGCCATATCCGCGTCCTGATTGCGCAACGCCGAAATGATATCCTTGTGGCGGTCCGGCAGGCTCTGAGTGCCGAATCTACCGCATACAACGCGCAAAGACGGCCCGAATCTAAGCCACAGGCGCTCGGCCAGATCATTGAGAATCGGGGCGTTTGCATGGCCGTAAAGCGTTTCGTGAAACCGGTGGTTGAGGCGCAGATAGCCGCTGACGTCTCCGTCGCTGATAGTGCGATCCAGACGTTGGTCGATCTGCTCAAGATGATCAATGTCCTGAGGTGTCACATTCGCAGTTGCACGCCTCGAAAGCTCTGATTCTATTTTGATTCTTGAATAAATCATCTGTTCGACGTCGCCGTCGGTCAGAAGAGGAACACTCACTCGGCGGTTGCCCTGAAACACCAGAGCACCATCGGATATCAGGCGTCTGATAGCCTCCCGCACAGGGGTCATTCCAACACCCAACGAATCAGTGAGACCCTGGATCGTGACGGGTTGCCCCGGCACCAATTCACCGTACATGATTTGTGATCTGAGGGTATTATAGACCTGTTCATGCGCAGGTCGTTTTTCACGCGCACCGTCAGTGCTGGATGCCTTATTTTTGATCAAATCCAAGTGGTTTGCCCTGTTTCCCGCTATGTTGACTTGTCAGGTTTCTGACCTCGTGAAACCATACGACGGATCGTGCGAAAACGCAAAACTTGATCAAATCCAAAAAAACGGGAAAATAGCGCGTACACTTGCAGGGAGAATAATATGACAATCAAAACGCTGACCATGACAGCGGTCATCGCATTGGGGACTTCGGCGGCCTTCGCTGAAGAGGTGCGTGTTTACAACTGGTCCGACTATATCGACGAAGAGCTTCTGACAAAGTTCGAGGAAGATACCGGTCTGACTCTGATTTATGATGTTTTTGACAGCAACGAGGTATTGGAGACCAAGATGCTGGCCGGTGGATCAGGCTATGACGTGGTGGTGCCTTCGGGTACTTTCCTTCAGCGTCAGATCCAGGCTGGAGCCTTTCAGGCGCTTGACGCTGCACAGCTGTCGAATTCAGGCAATCTGTGGGATGTGATTCAGGAACGTACTGCCGGGTATGATCCGGACAACGCCTATTCAATCAACTACATGTGGGGCACAACCGGGCTTGGTGTAAATGTTGGAAAAGTGCAGGAAGCGTTGGGCGAGGATGTTGCGCTGAACAGCATGGATCTGGTTCTGAAACCCGAGAATATGGAGAAACTTGCATCCTGCGGCGTACATTTCCTGGATGCTCCGGCAGAAATCATTCCGATGGTTCTGCAATATCTGGGTGAAGACCCGGACAGCCATGACAAAGATGTCATTGGCAAGGCCGAGGCGGTTTTGACCAGCGTTCGACCACACATTCAGAAGTTCCACAGCTCGGAATATATCAACGCATTGGCCAATGGCGACATCTGTGTCGCCGTGGGGTGGTCGGGTGATATCCTGCAGGCCCGCGATCGTGCGGCCGAAGCCGATAATGGTGTTGAAATTGAGTACCATCCCTTTGCTGAAGGGTCGTTGATGTGGTTCGACCAGATGGCGATTCCGGCTGATGCTCCGAACCCGGAGGGTGCGCATAAATTCCTGAATTTCATTCTGGATGCCAACAATATGGCTGCGGCCTCGAACTATGTTTACTACGCCAATGGCAACAAGGCTTCGCAAGAATTTCTTGAGGAAGACGTGATCGGTGATCCGGCCATCTATCCGGATGATGCGACCATGCAAAACCTCTATATCACGACGCCTTACCCGTCGAAGATACAGCGGGTCGTGACCCGTTTGTGGACCAAGATCAAATCGGGCACCTGATCCGGCTTGTTTCAGCAGGGCGGACCAACCGCCCTGCCATTCTTTTCAGATTGCCGAACGGGGGCCGTTTTGAATTCTACTGTTTTTGTGCCGTGGGAAGACCCACAGGCGAAACCTCTGATCCAGTTCCAGAATGTCACCAAACGGTTTGGTGAGTTCACGGCCATCGACAATCTGTCCTTGGATATATTTGAGAAAGAATTCTTTGCTCTGCTAGGGCCCTCGGGCTGCGGCAAGACCACGATGATGCGAATGTTGGCCGGGTTTGAAAAACCGACCGAAGGGCATATTCTGCTGGGCGGGCAGGATATAGATCCCATTCCGCCGAACAAACGGGCGGTGAACATGATGTTCCAATCCTACGCGCTGTTTCCGCATCTATCTATCTGGGAAAATATCGCCTTTGGTCTGCGTCGGGACAATATGCCAAAGCATGATCTTATGGATCGTGTCGAAGAGATGTTGCGCCTGACCCGGCTTGAACAATTCGCCCGTCGCAAACCGCACCAGATCTCGGGTGGTCAGCGTCAGCGCGTGGCGCTTGCGCGATCCCTGGCCAAAGCGCCGAAGCTGCTGTTGCTGGACGAACCATTGGGGGCGCTGGATAAGAAACTGCGACAGGATACGCAGTTCGAGTTGATGGATATTCAGGAAAAGACCGGCACCACCTTTGTGATCGTGACCCATGATCAGGAAGAGGCGATGACCGTGGCCAGCCGGGTTGCGGTAATGGATCAGGGTAATCTGATACAAGTGGCGACACCCGACCGGATTTATGAGAATCCCAGTTCGGTCTATGTGGCCGATTTCATTGGCGACGTGAACATCATCCAGGGCCGAGCCGCGGCAAGCGCCGATGAGACCTATCAGATTGACTGGGCTGAAGGTCAGGCACCTTTGACTGCGTCCTCGACCACAGAGTTTTCGAACGGCCAGCTCTGTCATCTGGCGATCCGCCCCGAGAAGGTGACGATCTCGGTTGATCGTCCAGCGGATGCAATCAACGCAGTGCAGGGCAAGGTGCTTGACATTGCCTATCTGGGCAATCTGTCCACTTATCACGTCGAACTGAATAACGGCACGATTATCAAGGCGCAGACGGCAAATACCCGTCGCATTTCGCGTCGTTCCTTTACATGGGAAGACCCGGTCTGGCTGTCCTGGACAGCCACCGCCGCGGTTCTGTTGGCGGATTGATGCGCCGCGCCCTTCTGATCGCCGTCCCGTATGTCTGGCTTTTGGCGCTGTTTCTGGTGCCATTTTTCATCGTTCTGAAAATTTCGCTTTCGGACACGGACCTGGCCATCCCGCCTTACACGCCGACACTGGATTTATCTCAGGGCTGGGCCGGGCTCAGGGATTTCTTCAGCCAGCTGGATTTTGAGAATTTCGTCTGGCTAACCGAAGATGACCTGTATTGGAAAGCTTACCTGTCCAGTGTCAAAATCGCGTTGATTTCAACTATACTGACTTTGCTGGTGGGGTATCCTATCGCGTATGGCATGGCCCGCGCACCGGCTGAGTGGCGCCCGACGTTGATGATGCTGGTTATCCTGCCGTTCTGGACGTCGTTCCTGATCCGGGTCTATGCTTGGATGGGTATTCTCAGCAACGAAGGTTACCTGAACCAACTGCTGCTGTGGACGGGCATCATCTCGACCCCGCTGACCATTCTGAACACCAACACAGCTGTCTATATCGGTATCGTCTATACCTATCTGCCCTTCATGATTTTGCCGATCTATTCCGCGCTTGAACGAATGGACGAGTCGCTGATCGAGGCCGCAGAGGATTTGGGCTGTTCGCGTATTCAAGCCTTCTGGCTGATAACGATCCCCTTGTCACGCCCGGGTATCATCGCGGGTTGTTTCCTGGTGATGATTCCGGTGATCGGCGAATTTGTGATCCCATCATTGCTCGGAGGATCCGGGACATTGATGATCGGCAAAGTGTTGTGGGAGGAGTTCTTCTCGAACCGAGACTGGCCGGTGGCCGGTGCCGTGGCAGTTGTGCTGTTGCTGATCCTTGTGATTCCCATCGTGCTGTTCCAGCGCAACCAGCAGAAACAGACGGAGGCTGAGCAATGAACAGGTTAAGCTGGTTCAACGTCGTCTCGTTGACGCTTGGTTTCGCGTTTCTCTATATCCCGATGCTCATTTTGATCATCTTCTCTTTTAACGAAAGCAAACTGGTCACGGTTTGGGCTGGGTTTTCGACCAAATGGTATGGTGAGTTGGTCCAGAACGAAGCGTTTCTTGATGCTGCCTGGGTCACCTTGCGGGTTGCAGTATTCTCGTCGACCCTGGCTACCATTCTGGGTACGGCGGCGGCTTATGTGCTGGTACGCGGTGGGCGGTTCTTTGGCCGGACTCTGTTTTCGGGCATGATCTATGCGCCTCTTGTGATGCCCGAAGTGATCACTGGCCTGTCGCTTTTGCTGCTGTTCATCGGAATTGGACTGGACCGGGGTATTTTGACCATCGTGCTGGCACATACGACCTTTTCAATGTGCTTCGTGTCGGTTGTTGTATCCTCACGTCTGGTCACGTTTGACCAGTCTCTGGAAGAGGCAGCGTTGGATCTTGGGTGCTCACCCGCACAAGCCTTCCGTCTTGTCACCCTGCCGATCATCGCCCCGGCGGTGATTTCAGGCTGGCTATTGGCTTTTACGCTGTCGCTGGATGATCTGGTGATCGCATCATTCACATCGGGCCCGTCAGCCACGACTCTGCCGATCAAGATTTTCTCAGCTGTGCGGTTGGGCGTCAGCCCTGAAATCAATGCGCTATCCACGATCATGATTGCGGTCGTGACGGTCGGTGTCATAGCAGCATCTTTGGTCACCAAGCGCGCGATGGTCAGGCAGAAACAGGATGAGATGGCGGCAGTGCGTGCGGAATGAATCGCCTGTTCCCTGAGTATACCTATGGATCTGGACCGCGATCAGGGTGCTGGTGGGATGAAACTATCGCAGCACCGGACTGGCCGGTGTTGCAGGATGATCTGAGCGTGGATGTCGCCATCATCGGCGGCGGGTTCACAGGTGTTACAGCCGCGCTTTTCCTGGGGCAGGCAGGCCTATCCGTCGCAGTTCTCGAGGCGGAGACGCCGGGGTGGGGTGCCTCGGGTCGCAATGGTGGGTTTTGCTGTCGAGGTGGGTCAAAGCTGAGCGATCGTGGCATGGCTCGGCGATATGGGGTCGAGGGGGCCGAAAGCTTTGCCCAGGCCGAAGTGGATGCGGTCAATCTTGTCGCCGACCTGCTTGAGGCGCATCAGATCGAAGCGGACGTTCATTCCAAGGGCGAGACCGCCCTGGCCCACACCGCCCGCGCCATGGAGAAATTGCGACGCTCGGCGGATGACGGGGGCTGCTTGCATGAGGCGGCCGACCTGCCCGGGCTCGGGTTGGGAGGTGATTTTTTCGGGGGCTATAGCGTGCCGGTCGGATTTGGTCTGAACCCCCGGAAATACCTGTTTGGCATTGCAAATACGGCCGCTTCCGTTGGGGTCCGATTTTTTCAGAAAACCATGGCCAGAGACATCACCAAATCCAGCGCGAGCTTTGATGTTCGAACCGGGTCAGGGCGGATCAAAGCGTCGAATGTACTGATCTGCACCAACGGATATTCCAGTGAAAACATGCCTGAATGGCTGTCTGGGCGCTATATGCCAGCGCAATCAACCGTTCTGGTGACCCGCCCATTGACCGAGGCTGAGGTGTCGGCGCAGGGCTGGACCTCGGATCAGATGTCTTACGATACACGAAATCTTCTGCACTATTTTCGTCTTATGCCGGATCGACGGTTTCTGTTTGGGATGCGCGGTGGCCTGCGCTCATCACCTAAGGCCGAGGCTGCGATCCGGCAAAAGGTGCAGCGTGATTTCAAGGCCATGTTTCCGGCATGGGCCGATGTGGACGTGACCAATATGTGGTCAGGGATGGTGTGCCTTACCCAGGACCTGACGCCGTTCGCAGGGCCCGTTCCGGGTCAGAATGGGATGTTTGCCGGGCTGGCCTATCATGGAAACGGTGTCGCGATGGGTACCTATTGTGGGCGGGCGCTTAGTCGCATGGTGCTTGGACAGGATGCGGAATTGCCTGAGCCAATGGCCCGACCCCCGCGGCGTTTTCCACTTGGGTCCTGGCGGCGGGCGCTGATGCCGCCAGCCTATGCGTTAATGGCACTGGCCGACCTCTGACATTCACAAAGCGGCCAGTTCCAGCTCGAGCCCTTGTTCATAATCCGGTGCCCCATGTTCTGCGCGCCATAGGCAGTAGGCTGCCATCCTCCACCCGTACCAGCGGCGTAAAGACCGGTAGCGGTTTACGGTTTCCTGCCGGTCATACGCCGAAAGAAAGGACTTTTGCTCGTCAACGGTCAAAACCGCACCTCTGTAAAGATATTGCATGGCGGGTGACAGGAACAGCGCAAGGTCCTCGCAAGGATCACCAACGGCTGGGCATTGCCAGTCAATCAGCGTCAGACCAGAGGATGCGACGAGGATGTTTCCCGCCACCGGGTCGCCGTGAATCAGGCAAGTATGATCCGACCGCAAAATATGATGCTGTGGTTGCATCTTTTCCAGCTGAGCCCGTCGATCCGATGTGCACATCGCCAGAATGCTTTGACCATGTTCGGCCAGATCTGCGCTACCGTTTTTACCGGTGGGTGCGTTCTCTATGTTTGGGTTGAGCGAATGCAGGCGGTGCAGCAACCGGGCCACTGGGGCCGGGTCAGACCGCCAGGGGGTGCCCTGTGCGTGGTCGTAGAACACCCAATATCCGTTGTCATGTTGTCCCGTTGCCCGCAATCGCGGCACAACCCCAGAAGAAGCCAGTGCCCGCAGACAGGCGGCTTCCAATGCGGGATCGTTGTGAAACAATGGGTTTTCTAGGTCCGAGCGGTACAGTTTCAATACTTGATCACTGTCGTCGCCCAGCACCTTCCACACCCGGTTTGTCCTGCCACCATATAGAGTTTCGAACTGTGCCCCAGCGCTGGCAAATCCGAGCCTGACAAGTTGAGCAACAAGGTCGCGCGGTGGGGACAGTATTTGAGGCAGGGAGATCACCAATCAGTCAACGAGTCGGGCATTGCCTTGGTTTCGCCTGTCGTTAACCGTAGATCAAGCTCCTGTTCGCACCGCAGTGACTATTCCTGCTGGCACCACCTCTCCGCCGGCGAGCGTCAGCAAAACGGCATCCGTGCCCACCTGCGCCTCGAGCACCTGATTATAGGCCGAGGCGAGACGTTCAGACAGCAGCTCATCGCCGTCATAACTTTCCATCGTTGCAGTGTAATTTCCTGCCGGTAACGGGGCGCCATCGTCATCGGTTCCGGCCCAGACAAACTCGGATTCCGTCGTTGAAACAGCGATGCGTTCAACGACCTCGTCCGAGTCGTTGCGGATCACCATAAAGGCGCTGTCCGCCCCGGGGTCGGCCTGCGCATACAGCGTTTCTGGTGAACCGTCGAAATGAAAGGCCGAGGCGGTTCGCACATCCATCCCGACCCAGCTGGCAAGCTCTTCAAGGTTGACGCTACCAAGTGAATAGGCAAGCGCAGTAAGCAGATCGTTGGTTTGAACCTGCTGCTCGACCATCGAGAATTGAGCCAGTTGCGAGGCGTATTCCGATGAATCCAGCGGCTCCAGCGGGTCTTGGTTGCGGGCCTGGGCGGTCAGCATCAGAAGGAAGGTTTCAAAATCCGAGGCCAGGCCGGATGTTCCAGATTTCGCCGAAGACTGTGCCTGCGCGGCGGTAGAGCTTGTATTCTGTGCGGGTGTGATCATGCTCAAAGCCTCATATCAACGCGGCCACTATGGCCGATCCGGGTTAAGACCGGCTCGCTGGCCTGATCCATTTCGGTCTGGGTTGTAGTCAGTCCGGATTCTGTGCGCTTGTCCGCGCTTTCGGGCTGGTCGTCCGACGACGCGCCCAGATTGAAGGACAGATCGCCCAGGCCTAGGTTTTTGAACTCAGCCTCAAGAACCGAAAGATGTCGCCTCATCATTTCCAGAGTTTCCGGCCGCTCGGCTGCGATCGTCATCTGCAACCCGTCATCCCGGCCATTCATGACGATTGAGATCTTGCCCAGCTCTTCCGGATTCAAGGTCAGTTGAATCGTGCTGGATTGTGGTCTTGCATGTATCGCAGCGGCCATCTGCCCCGCGATTGCCCGCGCCGTTTCTGCCCGTGCTGAGGTTAAAAAGTGCTGATGGCTTGCTGACGTATCTCGTGCCGTTGAAAATGGCTGGCTTTCGCGCGCGGTCAGAATCCCCTCGGCGTCGGGGTCTGATACCAAATCAACGTCCTGCACCTTGGCAGACGTCATCAGTTGCATTTGAACAAGTGTCGGAACGGATTGTGTTGTCGGCGGTGAACCGGTGGCTTTGGGAGCCTGAGCCGCATCGGGTGTATCTCGCGAAACCAGCTTTGGTTCTGGCACTTCGGGTTTTCCGGGCGCAGAATCCGAGGGTATCGACGCCTTGGTCCGATAGCCCTTTGCAATAGTGGTTTGCGGCAGATTGTGTTCCGGTTTTTGCTGTGCGGTTTTCGCCTGCAACAAAGCCGGAACCTCAGATCGGGCGCGCTGCGCCGCGTTTCCAAGCGCATCACCCCGAGGATCGGGGGCCGCATTGTTTGGCGCTGCGAGTATTACGGCCTTGTCAGGTTCGGGCAGCGATGCCGGCGTTTCCTCAGGTGCCATCTCTTCGTCCTGCGCCGGCGGGCGGGCGGGCGGGTCAGTTACAGGTTTTCCCGACAGGCTGGTGGCAAGATCAACAGAGTCTTCTTCGACCACATCCTCTTCAACCTGCACCTCGGCATTAATGGTCAGTTCGGGCACGTTCTCATTCAAGCTGTCACCTTCGGAACGCTGCAATTCCTGCTCCATTACCTCAGCAAAGGTGTCAGCCCCTTCCGAGATTGGGTGTCCCTTGGCGGCAGTTTCAGATTTTGCGGCGCTGGCGGTCGAGGATGTGGACAATATAAGAGGGTTGGGCATTTTGCTCCGGCTCCGGTTTGCGTAACCAGGAATTTGCCCGCAGGAAGTTACGTTTATTTTAACCGCTTTCATCTTTGATCCAGAAAGTTCGATGCAATTTTTGGAGAAAGCTATGAAGCTATCTGGTATTCCAGCGGCGCCGCAGCCCTTGTCTGTTGAGCAAAAGCTGAAAGATGCTGCGGTAGAGCTTGAGGCGGCGTTCCTGTCTGAAATGCTTAAGTCCGCAGGTCTGGGCGAATCCCGAGATTCGTTCGGCGGCGGTGCGGGTGAAGACCAGTTTTCATCGTTTCTTGTTCAGCAGCAGGCACTGCAGCTTGCCAGGTCCGGCGGTGTTGGCCTGTCCGAAATCCTGTTTCAGTCCATGATGGAGAATACCAATGCCTAACAAGTCTGAACATGACCTGATCAAATCTCTTGAAGAAGTTCTGGACCTTGAACGCAACGCCTTGGTGACCGGGGATCTGGATCGGTTGAATCACATGGCCCCGGAAAAGGAAAAGCTGATCGGTGCGATCAATGATCTTGAGGTGATTGATAGTGATGAACTGATCGGGGTTCAAAAGAAAGTCGACCGGAATCAGGCTCTGCTGAACAGTGCGGCCGAAGGGATTCGGGCGGTTGCCGGGCGCATGGCTGAACTGCGCCGAGTGCGTCAGGAATTCAGTACTTATGGAGCGGATGGGCAACGCAGCGATTTTGCCGTTCGCAGTCACGCAAAGCTGGAAAAGCGGGCCTAGCACGAGGATTGAATCAAATCCGAACTTTCGGATTTTCGAGTCTTAGCACTCCGTTAGGGGATCGGCGTCAAAGGTGATCCTGCATCTGGAAAACTCAGGTGGCGCGAACAGCCCGTCGGCGGGTCGCAGTGATCAGAAAGACGTCAAAGCCCGCACATGTTGCGGGGTAAGCAAGGGCGAAAAGGCCCGAACGGAAAAGGAAGAAAGCTATGTCCAGCATTCTGACCAACAATGGCGCCATGGTTGCGCTGCAAACCCTGAAATCGGTCAACAAGAACCTGGCGCAGACCCAGAACGCGATTTCAACTGGTAAGGACGTCGCCACAGCCAAGGACAATTCAGCCGTCTGGGCGATTTCCAAAGTCATGGAGTCGGACGTTAAGGGGTTCAACGCCATCAAAGACAGTTTGGCACTGGGTGAATCGACCGTTGCGGTGGCCCGGAATGCGTCCGAGACAGTCACTGACTTGCTGTCCCAGATGAAAGAGAAGATCGTTGCGGCACAGGAAGACAACGTTGACCGCGGCAAAATCAATGACGACGTGACTGCTCTTAAAGATCAGATCGCATCGGTGGTTGGAGCGGCGCAGTTTAACGGGCTTAACCTGGTTGACGGTTCGGCGGGTACAGCCTCGATCCTGTCGTCTCTGGATCGTGACTCCAGTGGCAACGTAACCGCATCTTCGATTTCGGTGGCCTCGCAGAACCTGTCCACAGGTGGGTATGCCAGCAAAGGTGTTCTGGCCGGCTCGGACAACGTCACAACCGACAATGACGCCGCGGGCTTCACGATGGACAAAGCTGGTGGAACCGGCGACATCGTGGTGGACAGTTCAACGGACAACTTTGCTGCTGGTGACAAGATCTCGATCACTATTGGTGACAAGGTTGCGTCCTACACGGTGCAAGCTGCTGATCTGGACCCATCTGGAACATATGACGCCGCTTATACGGATGCCATTGTTGCCGTTGGCCTGAAAAATCAGATCGATTCCCTGGGGATCACGGGTGTCGCAATCGACTATGACTCGGCCAACCCGGGCACTTTGACATTTGTAACCGGTGCTGCGACGGCTGGCGCCGACGCTGATCGGGACGTTACTGTCTCGGCGCAGTTCACCAATGCCAATGCAGGTGGCCTGGGGGCGTTGGCTTCGATTGATGTTTCGACAGATGCTGGTGCTCAGGCGGCGCTGGGTACTATCGAAACCTTGATCGACACGTCCATTGATGCATCTGCGGCGTTTGGTTCGTCTCAGGGCCGGATCGAAACGCAGAAAGAATTCATCTCGAATCTTTCTGACTCGTTCAAGTCCGGTATCGGAGCGCTGGTTGACGCCGATATGGAAGAAACCTCGGCCCGTCTGCAGGCCCTGCAGGTACAGCAGCAACTGGCAACGCAGTCGTTGTCGATTGCCAACCAGGCGCCGCAGTCGATCCTGTCGCTGTTCCGCTAAGTTCAGGACCCTGGCCGGGGCGTGGAAACGCGCCCCGGCTTTGACCGCCGTAAGACGGCCTTTTGGAAGGATTTCAAGTGACACCGCAAACTCTTGCACAACGCGCCTATGCGCAGACCGCTGCTCCGACGCGCACACCGCGTGATACGGAATATGAGGCGATTTCCAAGATCACGCATCGGTTGAAGGCTGCGGCCGCGCGGCACAAAACCGACTTTGGAGCGTTTGTTCAGGCTTTGCATGAAAACCGGAGGCTTTGGTCTGTGTTGGCAAACGGGGTCGCCGATTCCGATAACGCCTTGCCGAATGACCTTCGCGCCCGGATTTTCTATCTAGCTGAGTTCACCGAACAGCACAGCAGCCAGATACTCAGCAATAAGGCTTCGGTAGAGCCCCTTCTGGAAATAAACATGGCCGTTCTTAAAGGCCTTCGGCAAATGGGTGCGAACTGATGGCGGGTTTGGTATTGAAGCTTGCCCCAAAAGAACGGGTGCTGATTAATGGTGTAGTTGTGGAAAACGGCGATCGTAGAGGTCGGTTTTCAATCATGACACCACAGGCAAATGTCCTGCGTTTGCGCGATGCGATACACCCTAACGAGGTGAACACACCCGTTCGCAGAGTGTGCTATGCGACGCAACTGGTTCTGTCTGGAGACATGGAAGCTGAAAGCGCCCGCCAACAACTGCTGCGTCGGGTGGAAGAGTTGAGCCAAGTGTTTACGGATGCGGACAGCCGCAGAGTTTTGGCCGAGGCAACCGAAGCTTTGTTGGCCGAGCAATATTACAAATGCCTCAAATCCCTGCGTGCTTTGCTACCGCGAGAAGAGCGCCTCATGGCTTACCAGCAATGACCTTTCAGCCGGTCATACCCTCAGGTGGCATTGTTGGCTGGCGGTTCCTTCAGCGCACCTACGAAGGCCAGTTGAACAGCTTTTCCTCTTCGACGGTCAATGAGCGTGAGGCGACGTATTTCCGGGAAAACATCGGCAAGGTTCAGACGGCTGAAGATCTGGTTTCTGACCGCCGGCTGCTACAGGTTGCCTTGGGCGCATTTGGTCTGGAGGGCGACATCGACAACCGCTATTTCATCCAGAAAATCCTGTCAGATGGAACGAGCGCAGATGATGCTTTGTCCAATCGCCTATCTGACAAAAGATACCGTGAATTCTCTGAGGCATTTGGGCTGGGCCCTGGCGAAATTCGAAGAACCATTCTTTCGACATTTATGGAGGATATTGCCCGGGACAACGTGACCTCGCGCTTTGAGGTCGCCGTGGGTGAACAGGACGAGTCAATGCGCATATCTCTCTATGCACAACATGCGCTGGCTGAGTTGGCATCGCAAGACAGCAGTGGTGACACGAAATGGTTCGACTTGATGGGTCTACCGCCGTTGCGAAAGATGATGGAGACGGCGCTTGGGTTGCCCTCAAGCTTTGGTCAGTTGGACATCGACAAGCAGCTTGAGGTGTTCAAGGATAGGTTGTCGAACCTGACTGGATCTGACGATTTAGCGCAGTTCGCGGATGAAGAGGCGATCGGGGATTTGACCGACAGATACCTTGCGCGCAGTCAGATCGCGCAGCTTCAAAGCACAATTTCCCCGGCCCAAACCGCGTTGCTTCTGCTGGGCGGATAGTCCTACGTCAATCGCAAGATGCCTCTATATCAAGCGCTGGCGCTCTAAATTTCTACCACAACTAGCTATTCAGGATCGCGTCCGCTGAGGTTTTGAGCGCGTATGAGCACACGGGTTGTGACACGTTGTGCAGCTTGACCTCTCCAAGTGGCAAAGCGTCAGTGCAGGCCGGCACGATGTCTTTGGTCACAACAATCCTGTGATTCACGATCTTGCTGTATTCCCCAAGTCGGGCGGCGACGTTCGCAGCTTGTCCGATTACGGTGAAGTCTAACCGTTCGCGCGACCCGATATTGCCGTAGGTTACGCGCCCATAGGCGACGCCAATCGAACAATCGCAATGCATGTCGGACCCAGACTTGCGCAGCTCTCCTAACCTTTCAACGATTCCAACTGCTGATCGCTGCGCGTTTTCGCGGGCTAAGGCAGAATCTTCGCCTGCCGGGAATACAGCAAGAACAGCGTCCCCGATGAATTTCAGAACTTCACCACCGTTTTCGTCGACGATGTCCGAGACCGTTTCAAAGAAGTCATTCAGCAGATTGATATAGGCGGCGCGGCCCAGCTTTTCTTCTAACAGGGTAGAATTGCGCAGGTCGCAGAACATGATGGCGGCATCAATCTCATCCCCGTCGCCACGACGGATTTCTCCGCCCAGGACACGCGCGCCGGTCCGCTTTCCGACATAGGTTTCCAGCAATACCTGGGCGTTTTCGCGCTGCATGAAGACTTCGTAGAACCGGGCAATCACCGAGGAGCATTCGAACACCAGCCCAAGATTGGCCGTTGTGAACCCGTCGGGGTGATCGCAAGTCAGCGTCAAGACATTGGTGCGCCCGTCGGAAAATGGCAGGGGCATCGCGACATAGTCAGTCGCCCCTTTGGCGCGCAGGTCTTCCATGATTGGAAAGCTGTGCTGAGGGTTCTCGTCATTCAGCCTTTGGCGCACGCCGCCCATACCGTTGGACACGTGGCGCAGAGGGCTGTTGATATAGGCGGGGTGGTCGTGGATTTCATAGGTGGGCACATTGGTCGAAATCTCGGCCTCACCCTTTTCCCAAATATAGTGTTTGCCCGCGATCAACGGATGTAAGGACCAGGCAAGGATACTGAGGCGCTGAATGGCAATTCCATGTTCCAGCATCTTCTCGGCCAGCGCTTTGGTGAATGCTTCGGGCGTGCTGAGATCACTGGCCCCCCGCATCAGCCAATCAATCAGCGGCCCGCTGATATTGCCGTCTTCCGGGTTGCGCAGGTTGTTTTCACCCAGCTCAATCCGCGTATATGCGGTGGGCATAAAGCCGATATGGCCCTGGATCGCGGCGCTTTCGGGCAGGGCGTTCTCGTAAGCCCAGACGGAGTTGGCCAATCGTTGACCCGCCAGAACGACATCGTGGTAAGTGGCGGTGCCCTTGAACGGGCAGAATGTCTGAAGTTCGGTCTCATCGCTGAGATCGACATGTACATCCTGACGGGGGATGTAGATCATCGGCGGCAACCGAGTTTCGTACATTACCTTGGCATCAAAGCTTTCAGCCAGAAGGATCTCATCCCGGTAGATTGCGATACGGCCGACAAGTGGTTCGACCGAGATCCCATAGCCTTTGATATTTGGAGTCACGTGAACGTTCATAATCATCCTCCCTGGCACGGGTCTTTATAGGATGGGCGTTTGATCCGTGTTTTCCAAGGGGCAGAGCAGGATTTTCCCAATATCAAATCATCTGAATGACGTCTTTTTCAATCGACAACATATAGCCTTTTTTAGCGATGTTCTTGACCAGCAACTCGCTGACCATCTGATTGCCCAAAGCATCGCGCAGGCGCTTGATCCGCGTCGCGCCAGCAGCCTCGTCACAATCAGCGGTGCTTTTGCCGGAAATCATCGCCTCGATCTGAATGCCGGATAGTACCTCGTCATCCAACCGGGATTCGGCAAGAACTGACAGGGTTTCCATCGCCGACGCAGTCAGTTTGAAATCCATGTTATTGAGATAGACGGTATTCTCTTCCCGGCTGATCAAAAGTGAAGTGACCTGAATCCCAGTGCGCTCAATCTGTGCCATGCGTCGGTTCAACAGCACCAGCATGACCAGAAACACCAGCGCAGCAATCAGCATTGCAGTGGCGAAAACCAGCAAAACAAAGATAACCATGCGGTAACTGGACAATGTATCGGCAAAGGCAGTGCCGGACTGGGCCAGAATCTCGAGTAGGCGAATCTCGGTCTGCGAGGTCAGATCACTCTCGACGAACAGACGTTCGACGCGGGCATTGAACGCGTTTGCATCTGGCAATGTCCACAACAGAAAGGCGGCAGAGGCCACAAGTATGACAACGATTACCGTGATGCCCGCGCCAACCAACCTGACGCCCGAGCGCCGTGCCTCAGTAACGGAGATAGAATTTTCCGGCATTGGCCTTCCTTTTATCCAACCCTTCCGGCCCAAAAACGGACATGACGTTCAGCAGGGTCCAGCCCGAGCCGCGCAGCCGTTGTGCGACCTCTTTTTTGGCTTTTCCTTTGCCGCAGGATGAAACCTGCATGACGCCATAATGCAGACGCAACGGATTGTCCTGCTTGGCCTTGTAATCGGCATAGCAATCCGCCGCTGACGCCATGGAACCAAGCGATATCAGGGCCCCGATGGCCAGAGAAGAGAGGATCTGTTTCATAGGCCGCATCCTGCGCATGGCTTTGGTTGATATTCAATAACGCAAAGGGGTTTCGCGGTCTGATATCGGATAACAAAACGGCGTTATTGCTTGTCTGAAGGGGACACCCCCAATGTCGGGTTATCGAATTTACGGACTGTCATCACGTCCACCGAGTACCCGAAAGGACAGCACCATGCATAAGAAATTCATCGCTCTGATCATCGCCTCTGCAGTCGCAATCACCGGCGTTTCTGCATCCCAGGCCCGTGCCGCTGATGCAGAAGATATTCTTGGCGGGCTGGCGGCGATTGCCTTGATTGGCGCTGCCATCCATCATTTTGACAAGCAAGGCGACAGCAAAAAGGTTACCCGCAACTACAACCACGTGTATCAGGCCCCCAAACAGCACATCCAGAGGACCCCCAGGCATCGGCCGAACCATATCCGTCCCTTGCCCGAGCGCGTTGCGCGCTATAGTCTGCCGCAACGGTGCATGGAAACCTTCAAGGGCTATGGCAAAAAGCGCCCGCTTCTGGGGACGCGCTGCCTGGATAAGCACTACAAATACGCCAATAGCCTGCCCAAAAAGTGCAAGGTCGGTTTCTGGAATGGCAATAAGGTCAAGCGGGCCTATGAACCCGCCTGCCTGCGCCAACAGGGATACCGCGTCGTTTACAAGTAATACGGTTCGAGCAGGAGTGGTGCCTTAGAAGCATCACGTCGGAGAGGGCAGCGATTGCTGTCCTCTCTTTTTTCTTGCGCAATGGGGGAAAACAGGATTTTCCCAAAACATGACCACACCAGATTATGAGATTGAAAAAGCCGCTCTTGCGCAGGGATATCTGCGGATTGCCGGTGTCGATGAGGTTGGCCGAGGTCCGCTGGCCGGTCCTGTTGTGGCGGCGGCGGTGGTCCTGAACCCCGCGGAAATTCCCCAAGGTCTGAACGATTCAAAGAAACTCTCGGCCAAGCGCCGGGCCGCATTGGATACTGCCCTGCGTGGCTGCGCCGAATTCGCGGTGGCCGAGGCTTCGGTGGCCGAGATTGATGAGCACAACATCTTGCGTGCCTCGCATCTGGCAATGGAGCGCGCGGTGGCGGCGCTGGATCCCCCCCCTGATTATCTGTTGATCGACGGAAATATGATTCCGCGCGGACTGGCCATTCCGGCGCAGGCAGTGGTCAAAGGCGATGCCCATTCCGTGTCGATCGCCGCAGCTTCGATCCTTGCCAAAAACTGGCGCGATCAACTGATGGTGGATTTGGCGCAACAGCATCCGGGATACGGCTGGGAGACAAATGCCGGTTATCCGTCAAAACAACACAAGGATGCGCTGCGAAATCTTGGTGTGACCCCTCACCATAGAGTTTCGTTCAAGCCCGTCCACAATATGTTGTATCAAGAGTAAATCGTAAGCCGCTGATTCAAAAAAGAAATTGACGGCGAATCGTCTTTGACTCATCCTTGTCTCAACCAAATGAGCGCATAAGCGCCGTGGAACTTGAGGCAGCGATATGACAACGACCACCAAAAAGGGCGCGACAGCGCTCCCTGTAAACACGATTCTATCCGGGGACTGCATCGAAGTGATGAACAGTCTGCCCGAGGCTTCGGTTGACCTGATTTTTGCCGATCCCCCATATAACCTGCAGTTGAAAGGGCAACTGCACCGCCCCGATAACAGCCAAGTGGATGCAGTCGATGATCACTGGGACCAGTTTTCCAGCTTTGGCGTCTACGACCAGTTCACGCGGGAATGGCTGAAGGCGGCCCATCGCCTGCTGAAGCCCAATGGCGCCATCTGGGTGATTGGATCGTATCACAACATTTTCCGCGTTGGGTCTGCGTTGCAGGATGCAGGGTATTGGATCCTCAACGATGTAGTTTGGCGCAAATCGAACCCGATGCCGAATTTCCGTGGCAAGCGGTTCACCAATGCGCATGAGACAATGATCTGGGCCTCCAAGCGTGAAGGGGCGAAATACACCTTCAACTATGAGGCACTGAAAGCGTTGAACGAAGGCGTCCAGATGCGCAGCGACTGGGTGCTGCCGATCTGCACTGGCCATGAACGGCTCAAGGATGAAAACGGCGACAAGGCGCATCCGACGCAGAAACCAGAATCATTGCTGCACCGCGTGCTGGTTGGATCAACCAATCCGGGTGACGTTATTCTGGACCCGTTCTTTGGCACCGGGACTACGGGGGCCGTGGCCAAGATGCTGGGTCGCGAATTCATCGGGATCGAGCGCGAAGAAAGTTATCGCAAAGTGGCCGAAAAGCGCATCGCGAAAGTGCGTAAATTCGACCGCGAGGCGCTGGAGGTCAGCGCCAGCAAACGCGCCGAGCCACGCGTGCCCTTTGGCCAGTTGGTCGAACGCGGCATGCTACGCCCGGGCGAGGAACTCTATTCCATGAACCAGCGTCACAAGGCCAAGGTCCGCGCCGATGGCACGCTTGTGGGGCAAAACATCAAGGGTTCGATCCATCAGGTCGGTGCCCATCTTGAGAATGCGCCCTCGTGCAATGGCTGGACTTACTGGTGCTTCAAGCGCGACGGCAAAACCGTGCCGATCGACGTCTTGCGTCAGCAAATCCGGTCCGAGATGCACAACTGATTTCACCAATACCGCCGGTGCCTGTGGCCTGACACAAGGCACTAAGCCTTGCCCCGCCGATCAACGGCGGGGTCTTTTGTTTCTTTCCCTGATGAGTTCCGATATGAGCCTATTGAAGCAATCGGCGCAGTGTAGGAGCTTTCGCAATGTCGGACACAGCAGCCAGCGAACCTCGGGCTAGGCGGTTCTTTTTCACCCGTCCGAACGAAGTAGAAATCGAGAATAAATACACCGAAGCTGCGCTGGAACGGCACAAGCGCGAGGGGCTGGAGCTTGCTGTCCGGGCCCGCTGGATCGCTATGGGTCTGACTGGCCTTTTGCTGATATACCTGAACCCGCATTGGGAGGTCCTTTGGTATCATTTCATCCTTTTGCTGATTTGCGCAAATGGCTGGATGATCCGACGGGCAGGCCGTGTGGGGCAATCTCGGACAGAGTTGCTACTAATCTTTGTTGACCTTTTGATTATGACTTTGGGGATGATCATTCCCAACCCGTTCAGCGATGATGTGCGCCCGTTGGCGATGCAATTCCGGTTTGACAACTTTCAGTATTTCTTCGTCATTCTTGCAGCAGGAACCATGGCCTATTCCTGGCGCACGGTGATTGCCATAGGCACATGGACTGCAATAATCTGGACTACCGGATGGGTGATCGCCTGGTGGGTTGCGTTTCCGATTCCCGGCATAAGTGAGAAAGTGGCCGAGGCCTTGCAGGGGTATCCGGATGTAGCCGAAATGTTGGATCCAAATAGTTTCAGATCTTCGATCCGAATCCAGCAAGTGATTGTGTTCTTGATGGTGGCGGTGACGCTGGGCGTGTCGATGCGGCGACTCAATCATTTGCTGATGACCAATGCTGGGTTGGAACGGGAACGAGCGAACCTGTCGCGATATTTCTCACCAAATGTGGTGGAGGAACTGAGCCAAAATGATGATCCGCTCAAACAGGTGCGAAAAGAGAATGTCGCAGTGCTCTTCATAGATATTGTGGGGTTCACCAAATATGCGGCGGGTCGTGATCCTTATGACGTGATCGAGGTGCTGCGTGGATTTCACGCCAGGATGGAGGCCGAAGTGTTCCGCCATCATGGGACATTGGACAAGTACTTGGGCGATGGTCTTATGGCAACTTTCGGGACCCCGGTGACGACACCGTTGGATGCGACCAACGCGGTATCCTGCGCGCGCGGCATGGTGACTGTGATTGACCGGTGGAACATAGAACGTAGACGTGCCGGAGAGCCCGAGATTCATGTTGGCATCGGTGTCCATTATGGCTCGGTTGTTCTGGGGGATATTGGCGCCAACCGTCTGGAATTTGCTGTGATCGGTGATGCGGTAAATGTCGCTGCGAAACTTGAGGCAATGACCCGCGAGCTGCAGGTCCGGATCGTGCTGAGTGATGCGGTGCGCCTGCAGCTTGAGCAGGAAGGGAGCAGTGCCTCCGAACTGACAGCCGAATTTACCGAAAACAAGGGCCACCCTGTGCGCGGTGTTGAATACCCGATGGATATCTGGGTGATGTAGCTCAAGGCTCTCTCGTCGATGGATCACGCATCAAAGACGCAGGGCCAGTCGTTGGGCCGGGCAGCGCGCCGAGGCGCGCTGCGGTCAGGACCCTGGCATCGGGTTTTGTGACTTGTTGTAGGGTTGCCAGTCTGTGACTTCGGGGTAGTACCTGCGCCGCCAATCCCGCACACGGGGGTTCATGACACGCCGCCAGAGCGGTGGGATCATCGCGGCGATCGTCATCACTGGGTATCCGTAGGGCAGTTGCGGTGCGGTGTTCTGATCGTGATGTTGAAGCAGTGGAAATCGACGGTTGGGTTTGTAGTGATGGTCCGAGTGGCGCTGTAGATTGATCAGCAGCCAGTTCGACGCTTTTTGCGACGCGTTCCACGAATGACAGGGCAGGACGTGTTCGTATTTCCCCTGGCCTAGATATTTTCGGGTCAGCCCGTAATGTTCGACATAGTTCACCAGTTCAAGCTGCCAGATGGCGACGCCGGCCTGAATCAGGAACAGGACAAGGCCGGACCATCCGCCAATCAAACCTGCCAACGCCAGCAAGCCGCCCTGTAATATCCAATACCGCCAGAACGGGTTTGTGCGGTCCGTCCAGGGGCGGTCCTTGCGCGCCAGTTTCTCGCGCTCGGCATGAAAGGCGGAGGCCAGACATTGCCACAGAACACGCGGATAGAAGCGATGAAAGCCTTCGTTGTACCGTGCTGTTACCGGATCGCGCGGGGTTCCGACATAGCGGTGGTGAACCAGCAAATGTTCGGACCGGAAGTGCGAGTACAAGACCATGGCCAGCAGGATGTCGCCAAGCCCGCGCTCCAGCCGGCCCTTCTGATGCATCAGTTCGTGGCTGTAGTTGATCCCAATCGTTCCCGAGATCACGCCCATGCCAAAGAACAGGCAGATCTTTTCTGGTGAAGACAGGTGAGAGCTGTGCGTCACATACCAAAGCAGCCCGTAAAGGGTCAGGAACTGTACCGGAACCCAGGCTTTGGTCAGCAGGATATACCAGCGCAACATGCTGTCCGGCGTATCTGGGTCCGCATTTTCGAGGTCGAGCCCGGTGAGCTGATCCAGCGCCGCAAATATCCACCATGTTGAAAGCGGCACCAGCAAGACCCACCAGCCACCCACAAAGGCCGTGGCCCAAATCAATGGAATCAGCAAAAACGAGACCCAGAATGGAAGGGTGGATTGCCAGCGAGTCAATGTTTCAGATGCGATCATCAAAAGCTCCGGTCGACGCGGGACAGACTATCCGTAGGTCGTGTTTCAGCATAATGTGTTACTGGTTGCGCCAGAGGTCAAATGCCTTGCGCATGACCGTCGGAAGATCGCTGGGCCGAAAGGCATGTTTATCAAGCAAGATCATGTCCTCCGGTGCCGCACCGGGCGGTAAAGAGGTTGCCCAAACCTGCAGGATCAGGTGGAAATGCGTGAACGTGTGGCGCACTTCGCCCGGTAGAACGCGCCAGTCCGCCGCAAACGGCGCGGTGTCAGACGGCGCATCGGACCATTCGGATCCCGGCCATCCCAGCATACCGCCCAAAAGCCCTTTGTCTGGGCGGCGTTCAAGCAACATCGCCCCGTCCGCTGTCTGGGTGATGTAGACATGGCCATAACGTGTGGGTTTTGGCTTTTTCGGTGTTTTGCGGGGCAGATCGGCCTGGGTACCCGCAGCGTGGGAGCGGCAACGCGTGCGCATTGGACATATCCCGCATGCCGGGGATCTTGGGGTGCAGACAGTCGCACCCAGATCCATCACGGCCTGTGCATAGTCGCCCGGACGCACCGCTGGGGTCAATGCAGCTGCACGTTGCTTGAGTTGTGGTTTTGACCCCGGCAGCGGATCGTGAATGTCGTATAGGCGGGCTATGACACGTTCGACATTGCCGTCCAACACGGTTTCCGGACGATCAAAGGCAATGGCTGCAATCGCGGCGGCTGTATACGGGCCTATGCCCGGCAGGTTCAGCAGCTCATCGTGTGAGTCGGGAAAACAGCCATCATGGCTTTCAACCACAACGCGCGCGCATTTCAGCAGATTGCGGGCGCGGGCATAATATCCCAGACCGGCCCATTCCCCCATGACCTGCTCGTCAGGCGCTGCGGCCAGTGATTCAACTGTCGGCCACCGAGATGTGAACCGCAGGAAATAGTCGCGCACCGCTGCCACAGTTGTCTGCTGTAGCATGACTTCGGACAGCCAAACCCGATAGGGGTCAGGACGCATTCCGGAAGACCTATCGGCAGGACCGATGCGCCATGGCATTTCACGGGCATTGCGGTCGTACCAGGCCAGCAACTCATCGCTGAAGTCAATTTCGTGGGTGTCACGCAAGTTTTACATATCTCCTTGTCGGGTTTCGCTGGCGCCCGGTGTTCTGCCCTTTACAATAGAGAGACAGGAGTTGGAAACCAGATGCAGCCCAGACGTTCTTCGACACGCGGCTTTAAACGTACTGCGACATTGCTGAACGGCCAGATCAGGCGCGCCGGGGAAAGCCGGGGATTCGCCGTTTCACGCCTGTTGACCCATTGGGCCGAGATCGTCGGACAGGATGTGGCCTCGATCGCGCGGCCGGTTAACGTAGGCTATGGCAAGGGCGGTATGGGGGCCACGCTGACGGTGCTGACCACCGGCCCGCAGGCGCCGATGCTGGAAATGCAGAAGGAACAGCTGCGCGGTAAGGTGAATGCGGTCTATGGCTATAATGCGATTAGTCGGGTGCGCATCACCCAGACGGCTCCTACAGGATTTGCCGAGGGGCAGGCCAGCTTCGACCACAAGCCGAAACAGGCGAAACCCACAATCGAACCAGAAATTGCAGCCGAGGCAGACCGGGCTGCGCAGGGCGTCCATGATGGCGATCTGCGTACAGCCCTTGAACGTCTGGGCCGTAACGTTTTATCCAAGCAAAAACGCTGAGAAAGGGCTGATTCATGAGCCGTATTGCAATCGGAATCTGCGCGGCTGTCGCCATAGCCGCAGGTGGCTATTGGCTGTCGCTGTCAAATTCCTCTCCGTCCAACCCGCTGGTCAGCAGCGCCGAGGCACAACAGGCCGATCTGGACACTTCGACCATCATCGAAATGGTGCAAGGGTCCGCGGACGCGCCCGTCGAGATCATCGAATATGCGTCCTATACCTGTCCGCATTGCGCGAGTTTTCATCAGGGGCCGCTGAAGAAAATCAAAAAAGACTACATCGACACCGGCAAGGTCAAGTTTACCTACCGCGAAGTGTATTTTGACAAATACGGACTTTGGGCCTCAATGGTCGCGCGCTGCGGCGGCCCCGAGAAGTTCTTCGGTATCTCCGACTTGATCTACAAGGATCAGGCTGAATGGACCCGTGCTGGTGGACCTGCGGAGATCGTGGATGAACTGCGCAAGATTGGACGTTTAGCTGGGATCAGCAATGACCAGCTTGATGCTTGCCTGCAGGACGGAAATCGTGCGCAGACCTTGGTGGCCTGGTATCAGGAGAACGCAGAACGCGACGACATCAGAGCAACCCCATCCTTTATTGTGAACGGCAAGAAGGTCGACAATCAGTCTTACGAAGAATTCAAAAAGCTGATCGACGCCGAACTGGGCAGCTAAATCCAAATACGACCGGCCTGTCAGGGCCGGTCGCCTTCAGGGCGAAGGCGCGACCTGCAGTAGCAACTGTTTGACCCGGTCGCCCTCGTCCATATTCAGCCGGACTGGTAGGGTGATGACTTTGCTGCGAAAGGCGGCTGGCAGGCGGACCGCATCTTTTTCCGTCGTGACCATCTGAGCGCCCAGCAGGCGCGCTTCATTCTCTAGCCGTGTCATCAGGGCCGGTGTCAGGGGCTGGTGATCGTCCAGCGCCTTGGCCCGCAGCAGGGTGGCGCCCTGTTGGCGCAGGGTGGCAAAGAACTTCTCCGGATGGCCGATACCGGCAAAGGCCAGAACTGGCGTGTCGGTCCATTCCATTCCGGTCTGCAGCGGCTCGACCGCGCCGGTGGCATGCGGAACCGTCAGCATGTCGCCCCAGCGGGCGGCGAACCTTGTCTGCGCGTCTGTGCCGCCCAGCGACAGCACCAGATCGGCCCGTTGCTGCCCCACATTGATCGGTTCCCGCAGTGGACCCGCAGGCAGGCACAATCCGTTGCCGAACCCCCGCTCGGCATCCACTACGATGACCGAGAAATCCTTGGCGACCGAGGGGTTCTGAAACCCGTCATCCAACAGGATTACCGTTGCCCCGGCCTGGGCAGCGGCTTTTGCGCCCGCGGCGCGGTCCTTGGCCACCCAGACATCCGCAAATGCGGCCAGCAGCAGCGGTTCATCCCCGACTTCTGCCGCCGTATGTTTGCCAGGATCGACGCGCACAGGTCCTGTCAGTGCGCCGCCGTGGCCTCGGGTGACAACATGGGTCTGATGCCACGCGTCCCGCAGCTGTTCGATCATCCAGATCACGGTTGGTGTTTTGCCGGTCCCGCCTGCATTCAGGTTTCCAATGCAGATAACGGGGACGCCTGGGTTGAAACCTGTTTCCGAGGCCAGCCTGCGGGCTGTCGCCGCCGCATAAACCCGTCCCAACGGGGACAGCAGCCGGGCCCTGAGGTCCAACTGATCCGGAGCGGTGTTCCAAAAGTCAGGTGCCCGCATCGTCGGTGCTCCGTTCGTCCAGATAGTCCTGTACCAGTTCGATCAGCTGATCTGATTGCGGCGCGCCGTCGGTCACGATCTGCCAGCCTGCCAAAGCCATATCCGCCGCGCGGTCAGGCGCAAGTAGCTCTACCACGGCATCCCCAAGTTCGGTTGCGGTTCGGACCGTTAAAGCGGCGCCTGCCTGGTCCAGCTGATCGTAGGCTGTCTGATGCTGGTCAACATGTGGGCCATGTATGACAGCCGATCCCAGGGCGGTCGCACCAAACGGATCCTGTCCCCCGTCGCCCCGTTCGAGCGAGTTGCCGATAAAGGACACTGCCGAAACACGGTACCACAAGCCCAAAACCTCTGGGTCCGAGGACAAGACGACCTGTGTGGTATCTTCAATCATGCCGCCATCGTCCCAGTTGATGCAGCGCAAGTCCATGGCTTCGAGCCGCCGGTGCAGTGGGGCGGCTTCCTGTATGTCGGCGACATGCAGGATTAAGGTCAACCGGGGCAGCATCCGCATGGCCTGACGGTGGGCGCTGAGGACCGAGATGAACTCTTTATCCTTCACCCAGGCCGCGAGCCATATGGGTCTGCTTGAAAAGGCGTGATTGGTTTCGATCAGTTCGTCTTCGGGCCACGGAGAAGGGTTCGGACTTATCAGCAGAGGAGGCGCCTCGCTGACCTTGGTGAAGGCGATTCCCAATTTGCGGATCTGCCGGGCCGTTTCGTTGCTGGTAGCCAGAATTCGTTGAAAGCAATCGAGAGTGTACCTGCTGATATCGGGCAGCCACCGGGTCCCACGCGCGGTGTTCAGGTCGATTTCAGCTTCGATCAGGATCAACGGCACTTCGCGCTCGTGGGCACGGGTAATCACATTGGGCATCAGCCCGCCGCCAACCCAAATGCCAATATTCGGACGCCAATAGTCCAGAAACACCCGCGCGGCGCCGGTTTGTTCCGAAGGTAGGTTCACAAGAATGTATTTCGCGCAGTCCCACTGACTCAGGTCCGCTTCGGGTGGGGCCGACAGGACAACCGACAGGCCCGGGCGCGACTGCAGCAGCCTGTGGCAGAAATCCATCATCGCGCGAAGGCGACCCGGATTGGCGATGTGAATCCAGATCAGATCTCCTGATGGTCGGGGCACATAGGGTTGGTCCCCGTTGCCGGGTACGCCCCACGAAAGCACGCGATAGGCCGCCAGACTAAGGGATCGCGGTTTGCTCATGGCGCAATGCCCGCACTGTCTGGGTCAATCTGATCCGCCAGTTGCCGGTGCAATGGCGGGTTTGCCGCGATGACACCATTCAGGCGCGGATGTGGGTTGTTAAAGCGCAGTGGGGCGCCAAGCCGGTCCGTACATATGCCACCTGCCTCTTGGACGATCAAATCCCCTGCCGCGATGTCCCATTCCCAGCTGGGGCGCAGTGTCAACATTCCGTCAAAGCGACCCTGCCCGACCAATGCCAACCGATAGGCAAGCGACGGGCGATAGTTTCGACGGAATTGAGGAACCCGGCCCTGACACCAGTGCCGGCTGTCCAGATTGGGTTTTGCGGCCAGAATCTCGGCCGTCGTGATGTCTTGGGTGTCCGATACGACAATCGGCGCGCCGTTTAGTGTGGCCCCTTGGCCCTTGGCCGCTGCATACAACAGGTCACGTAAGGGCAGGTAAATGACCGCCGCCGTCACCTGACCATGTTCCGCCACAGCCAGGGAATGCGCCCAGGTTGAGGAACCTTCGGTGAAGCTACGGGTGCCGTCGATCGGGTCAATGATAAAAACCCGGTCCTGGGACAGGCGATGCTGGGTGTCCTCGGTCTCTTCGCTGAGCCAGCCGTAACCCGGTCGCGCAGAGGGCAAGCGCTGTTCGAGCATCGCGTTCACGGCCAGATCAGCCTCGGTTACCGGGCCTGCACCATCGGGCTTATCCCAGCGTTGTGCTTTTGCCCCGGAATACCGTGTTGCGATCTTTCCAGACTCGCGCGCGGCGTCAATCAGCAGGGGCAGGTCAGTTGCCGGCAAGTGTCATTCCCTCGATCAGCAACGATGGGACCACACGCGACAAATAGGGGCGGGCGTCATTCGCCGGAATAATCCGCAGAAGCATATCGCGCAGATTTCCGGCGATGGTGCATTCGTTGACCGGATGGGTGATCTCTCCGTTTTCGACCCAAAAGCCCGAAGCCCCACGAGAGTAATCCCCTGTATTGGGGTTGATGGTCGATCCGATCATTGACGTTACCAACAGTCCGGTGCCCATATCGCTCAGCAGCTCTGCACGGCTGCGCTCGCCCTGTGTCAGGCTCAGGTTCCAGTTGCTGGGCGACGGAGGTCCAGACACGCCCCGCGTAGCATTTCCTGTCGAGGCCATCTTGAGCTTGCGTGCGCTGGACAGGTCCAATGTCCAGCCCGTCAATACACCGTTTTCGATGATCGCCCGGCGTTGTGTGGGCAGGCCTTCGGCATCAAAGGGGCGCGACCCGGACATGCGCGGGCGATGTGGGTCTTCGATCAGCGAAAGATATTCCGGCAGAACCTGCTGTCCTAGGCTATCCGACAACCAGGACGAGCCGCGCGCGATGGATGTGCCGTTGCTGGCGCCCAGAAGATGCCCGATCAGCGACGAGGAAATCCGTTCATCGAACAGAACCGGATAGACGCCTGTTGCAGGCTGGCGCGCGCCGACCTGTGCCACTGCACGTTCGCCTGCGGTCCGGCCAATCTCGTCCGGGCTGCGCAAATCGCTTTGGAAGGTGCGGCTGTCGCCGTCATAATCGCGCTCCATCCCGGTGCCCTGGCCCGAGATTGCCACGCAGGAGGTCGACCGGCTGCTGCGCTCATACCCGCCGGAAAAGCCGTTGGTTGCGGCCAGATGCACGCGGTGGGTGCCATAGGCAGCTGCGGCATCCGACACTTGAGTGACACCGTCGACCGTAAGCGCCGCGGATTCTGCTGCCAAAGCGTCCTGCAATAGGTCTTCGGCTGTAGGTTCGGGCGCAGGATCGCGCAGTTCCAGCGCTTGAATATCCCAATCCCGGATCAGCTGAGCCTCATCCGCCAGACCGGTAAAGGGGTCTTCGGGCGCTTCGCGGGCCATGGCAACGGCGCGTTCGGCCATGGCCGTCAGGGTTTCGGGGCGGCTGTCGGAACTTGAGACGATGGCCTGACGCTTGCCCAGAAACACCCGCAGCCCCAGATCGGTGCCCTCGGACCGCTCGGCGGCCTCAAGCGCGCCAGAGCGTACCTCTACCGAGACCGAAGACCCGTCCAGCACGATGGCATCCGCAGCCTCGGCCCCGGCCTTTCGGGCGGCATCCAGCAGGTGTTGGCTGATCTCTTCGGGTGTGCGCGTCATGTGGCCTCCGGTCTTGTTTCTTTGGACCTATCGTCCGCCCGTCCGTCCCGCAAGACCTGCGGTCATTTTCGGGGGTTTGCAGAAAGGCCAGAAAGGCGAATTTCGCATGTGGCTGCAATAATTCCGCTGTTTTGTCCGTAGCCGTAGGTTAGTAGTTGATCCAACTGGATGAGAATGAGACGACTGGGCAGGAAGAACGGGCAGGCCACAACATGCAGAACAATCTATCGCTGCGCGGGGTTGCGATCCCCGATGATCCGCAGATCATTACGCCTAAGGTCAAGCGTTCAATCCTGGCCGAGCGTTACGAAAAAGACGAAGTGACCGGTCTGCCGAAATTCATCGACGCGAAGGATCGCGTGGTAGAGCTGGGCGCTGGGATCGGCTTCATCTCATCCTATCTGGTGACGCAACTTGGTGTACGCCACGCAATGTGCATCGAGGCGAACCCGACGCTGTGTGAATTCATCGGCCGTGTCCACAAGGCAAATGACATTGCGAATGTCGAGGTGGTGAACGCGGTTGCTCTCGGCGATACACGGGTTCCCGGAACCGCCCGATTTTACATACGTGAACCGTTCTGGTCCTCATCTCTGGACCCTGATCCGGACTATGTCAGAGAGGTCAGCGTGCCGGAACGTCCTCTGTCAGAAATTCTGCGGGACTTTGAAGCCAACGTGCTGATCGTCGATATCGAAGGAGGCGAGAAGTTTCTGTTCGACGGGGTCGATCTTGTGAATGTCCAGAAAGTCTATCTTGAGGTCCACACCCGTAAGATCGGATTGCACGGGATCAAGGCTTGTTTCGATCATCTTTCGGCACTTGGGTTTGCCTACGATCAACGTGTCAGCAGCGGTGGGTCGGTGCTGTTCCGGCGTGTTCGCCGGCGCTCGTCGTAAAAGGGAAGGCAGCCGGGCCGCCTTCCCTGTTTCTTTTATTTGATGCGCTGTCCATTGGCCAGAATTTGACCATCTTCCTTGAACTCGATTGTCGAATTCAGCGTGTCGGGCTCTTCCCCTGGCACTGCCATGAGACCCATCATCATTCGCGCGCCCATTGCGTCTTGCTCGGCAATCAGACCCATACCGATCAGAGTGTCGATCAGGGCATTCGCACCAACCAGTTGCAGGTTCGCAACGCCAGCGGGGGTCGGCAGACCGCCCAGTTCCTCAGTGTTGGAATTGTCGAAGGTGAAGTCACCATCGCCGGACAGTTCCGCACCGACCATAGAGACCAGCAACTCGTTGATCGTCAGAGAGTGCAATTCACCCGGCGCTTCGTCCGCAAACTCAAGCGCCTCTACGGCCTCGGGGTCAAAGAAGTTGGTCAGCACTTTGGCCGTACCGGAAAGGTCCAGCGCAATCGTGGCCGGATCGCGTGGCAGGGCGGCTGCAGGGTCAAAAAAGCTCCACAGCACGTCTGACATAGTGAAGTCCGTCAAGTTTATCGCCAGCCCAAAGGGTTGAATCTCTTCGGATTCCTGTACCGGGAATTCGAACTTGAAACCGCCACTTTCCATGGCAATTTCGATTGGAAAGGGCAGTTCCGCCGTTGTTACAGCAATTTTGGCGCTGTTTTGTTCGACGTCATAAGCAATTCGGTTGGCGTCGATGCTGCCGGAAAGCCGTCCGCCTTCGGATTCGCTGGCCATCGAAAAGTCTTCGCCTTCGCTGCTGCCCGCCATCGAAGACTGGCCTGATCCGTAAGTAAAGAGACCCGAGAAGGCAAAGCCAGCGTCATAGAATGCCTGCGGGTCAGAGAAATTGAAATCTGAAGGGATAATGCTGGTGCCGTCGAAGGCCAGATCGCCAAGCGTGCCGTCGAATTTTCCAGCGTCGTCGCTTTCGGGATCCTGAAATGCCAAGCTGTAGGTCATCTCTGATGCCGTAAAGCTTTGGTCGACATCGCGGTTTTCGCCGATCTTCATTTGCGAGCTGCCGCTCACATCCGCCATTTCAAGGTAGCCACCAACCACTTCGGGCGGCAACGTTTCACCGTCGACTTCGATGTTACCCAGTTTGATTCCAAGGCTGTCTGCAGAGTAATCGTAAGTCACATCATCCGGATCGCCAGAGACGGTCATAACAAGCCCGCTGTGGAGGTATTCGATATCGACTGTAAATGACTCGTCCTGACCATCGACATTGCCGGTGACGGTCATGGGGAAACTTTCCGGGACACCAATATTGACGCTCCCGTCGCCATTGTCGGTGAGGGTCATTTCAGGCATGGCCATGCTGAACGATCCCTCTTCTTCCGGGAGATCCATCGACATCGTCAGGTTTTCGATGGTGATACCATTGCCGGTATCTGTCTGGTCACCTGATACAGTATAGCCCATCTGCGCCAGATAGGACTGCCAGTCATCCCAGACTTCCTGTGGAGTAACGTCGGCAAGCGCCCCCTGCGAAATGACAGTGTAGGCCAGAACTGCGCCGCAGGTGCGGCGGAGAAAAACGGACATCATAGAACCCTTCTTGATCAAATTTGCGCGCATGGTGATGCCGGTGGCGGCGGGCGTCAAGGGGGAAGGGCTGGACCCATTCCCCGTTCGCAGGATAGAGGTTCATTAATTCTCAGGACAATGGAGGTACTGGAACCTTATGCAGGGGAAAACCGTACTGATCACTGGGGCCAGTCGCGGCATCGGGGCCGAGGCAGGGCGCGTATTTGCCGCAGCAGGGGCTAATGTCGTGCTAGTGGCGCGTAATCGGGATCAAATTCAGGAACTGGCGTCGTCGCTTGGTGAAAACGCCATTGCACTGGCCTGCGACGTCAGTGACTTCGCCCAGGTCGAGCTGGCCGTGGCAGAGTGTGTAAACAAGTTTGGCGGGCTGGATGTTCTGATAGGCAATGCTGGTGTCATTGACCCGATTTTCCATTTATCCAGCGCCGATGTCACGTCCTGGGGTAAAGCGATCGACATCAACCTCAAGGGCGTATTTCACGGAATGCGCGCCGCGCTGCCGGTCATGCGTGCCGCGGGTGGCGGCACTGTCCTGACGGTCTCTTCCGGTGCGGCGTCGAACCCAGTCGAGGCCTGGAGCCATTATTGCGCCTCGAAGGCGGGGGCCAAGATGCTGACGGAATGTCTGCATCTTGAGGAATCCTCCCATGGGATCCGCGTCATGGGCCTGTCGCCCGGCACGGTTGCAACCGATATGCAGCGGGTCATCAAGGCCAGCGGGATCAACGCCGTAAGCCAGTTGGATTGGACCGATCATATCCCCGCCGATTGGCCGGCGCGGGCGCTGTTGTGGATGTGTTCGTCAGACGCGGATGAGTTTCTAGGCACCGAAATTTCGCTGCGACGTGAGGATATTCGGCAAAGGGTTGGATTGACGTGATTGAATTGAACAAAGCGGACGGGCTGTGGACAATCACGCTCAACAACCCCGACAAGGCAAATGCGCTGACCGGTGCGATGCTGACCGAGTTGTGCGAGATTGCCGAGGCCGCTACCGACGCAAGTGCGCTGATCCTGACCGGGGCTGGCAAAGTGTTCAGCGCCGGCGCCGATCTGGAAGAGGCGCGCGCCGGTCTTGCGACCTCGGATCTGTGGGAGCGGTTGTCGGCTGCCATCGCCGCGTTACCCTGCCTGACGGTTGCCGCACTGAACGGAACGCTGGCTGGTGGGGCCAATGGCATGGTTCTGGCCTGCGATATCCGCATCGCCGTACCGGAAGCCAAGTTCTTTTATCCGGTGATGAAGCTGGGTTTTCTGCCACAACCCTCTGATCCCGCACGCATGGCGGCCCTGATCGGTCCGGCTCGGACAAAGATGATCTTGATGGCCGGGCAAAAGATCACTGCGGATGAGGCTTATGCCTTTGGGCTGGTCGATCGCGTGGTTGCACCTGAAGACCTGATGCAGACCTCCCTTGATCTGGTGGCTGACAGCGTCGCCGCCAATCCTGAAATTGCGACCGGTATCGCGCGGTTATGTTCATGAGGTTGTCTGCCCTGCGTCTGCGCGTGGCTGACACGGATCGTCTTGCCGAGTTTTACGGGGATGCAATGGGTATGACTGCACGCCGGCATGGCGCAAGCCTGCGATTGGGATATGTCGGGCAGGATGCCGATCTGCTTTTGATGCCGGGCGGCGGCGGGTACACACATGATCGGGGCCAGAGATATTGGAAGATCGGCATCACCCTGCCGGATGTTGATCTGGCTGCCGCTTTTTTGCGCGAAAAAGGCATCGAGGTTTCAGAGCCGGACCAGTTTCTGGATATCGGCTATATGTGCCACCTGACTGATCCCGAGGGTTTCGTGATCGAACTGCTGCAACACGATTTCCGTGGCAATCGCCCGGACGGTATCGCCGATCCCAAGACCCCTTTCGCGGATGCGCGTATTGGACAGATCACCTTGCGCACTGGGGATATCGCCGCCGAGGATGCGTTTTGCCGTTCACGGGGGATGCGGTTGTTGTCTGTGCAGGATGTGGCGCGATATGGGTTCGATCTGCACTTTTATGCCTTCACCGACGAGGTTCCCCCAAATGCCGACCTTTGGTCTGTTGAGAACCGCGAATGGCTTTGGAAACGCCCCTATACCACGCTCGAGTTTCAGCACACCGCCGGGGCCGCGTTTGTTCGGACTCCCGATTTCCGCGGGCTCGAGATGCAGGGCCTGGCCCAGCCCGCCCATGATGCCTTTGGCGACCCGGTCCTGCCGGGTTGATTACCGGCCACGTCGTTTTCCCGGCACTTTGGATCGAAACTCGGCGGGGCGTTTGCGCACCCAGTCCAGGAATCTCTCAAGACGAGGGTGGGCGCGCAAGGCTTCGACCGTGTTGAAATCCCGCGCCAGTTCCGCTTCGGTCAGGGTGGCGTGGATCTCTTTGTGGCAGATCACATGCAGAAAAACCGTGGGGCCGCCCTTGCCCCCTTTCAGTTTTGGGATCAGATGGTGCTGGCTGCCGTTCCCATCGGGGATCGGCCGGTCGCAGAGGGGGCAGATCGGGTCGCGGTCGGTCATATCAGCGTAACGTCGCGCCGCAGGGCGCAAAAGGCAAGAGGACAGCAATGGCACAAGCCGTCGTGATCGGAGGCGGGCCAGCGGGCCTGATGGCGGCGGGTGAACTGGCCGCCGCAGGTCATGATGTGCTGGTGGCCGAGGCCAAACCCTCGGTCGCCCGAAAGCTCTTGATGGCGGGCAAGTCCGGCCTGAACCTGACCAAGGATGAATCGCTCGAAACGCTTCTGTTGTCTTTTGGCCCCGGTGCTGAGTGGCTGCGCCCGATGGTGGCAGAATTCGAAGCCGTCGCCGTTCAGGACTGGGCGCGCGATCTGGGGCAAGAGGTATTTACAGGCTCAACCGGACGGGTGTTTCCAAAGGCGATGAAGGCTTCTCCGTTGTTGCGGGCGTGGCTGGGGCGACTTGATGCGGCGGGTGTGCAAATCAAGACCCGGTGGCGGTGGACTGGCTGGAGCGGCGATGCCCTGGAGTTTCACACGCCGGAAGGTCCCCAGCAGATAAAGACAGACGCAACCATTCTGGCGATGGGCGGCGCAAGCTGGGCGCGATTGGGATCGGATGGAGCTTGGGCCCCACTGTTGCAAGGGGCGGGTGTCGGCCTGTCGCCATTTGCCCCGGCGAACTCGGCGCTGTCGGTGAATTGGAGCGCTCATATGCAGCCGCATTGCGGTGCTGCGATCAAATCCGTTCGGTGGACCGCGGGAGATATGATCAGCCGCGGCGAGGCGACGATTTCAGCCAATGGTCTTGAGGGCGGAGGGCTCTATTCCCTGACGCCTGCTTTGCGAGAAGGCGCCCCGCTGAGTGTAGATCTGGTTCCCGATCTGGACGACGCCAGTTTGCGGAAAAAAATATCGACCAAGAAATCCAAGACGACTCTGTCGCAATGGTTAAAGAAATCTCTGCATCTGTCTCCGCAAAAGATCGCTCTGTTTTACGAGATGAACAAGGGGCGCGGTCTGAGTGTTGAGGCGCTGAAATCCCTGCCTCTCAGCCACGCGGGGCTGCGGCCAATGGATGAGGCAATCTCTACTGCCGGGGGAGTCGAGCGAGATGATTTGAACGAGGGGCTGATGTTGAAATCCAGGCCGGGTGTGTTCTGCGCAGGCGAGATGTTGGACTGGGAAGCGCCGACCGGTGGCTATCTGCTGACCGCCTGTCTGGCGACCGGGCGGTGGTCGGGTCGGTCTGCCGTGAACTGGTTGGCGCGGGCTGATTAGCGCGACTTGGCCAGCATCGCCAAACGGATCATGGCGCGCTCGACCAAGGCCATAGCCGGGGCTGTTTGCCCAGCTGACCGCAATGACAGATCCGTATCAGTCAGAACGGTCAAAGCGGTCTGCAGTTTGGGTGCCCCCCATCCCTGTGCTTGCCGCAGAATACGATCACGCCGCTTTCCATAGACGGGTGGGCGCAACTTGCCGACGCCCTGTGCCGCACCACCGGGATCGGCGGCACAGGCGTAAAGCGTTCGAAAGTGTCGGGTTGCTCCGATACACAGGCTGACCGCATTTGTACCTTGCGATTGCAGCCGTCGTATCAGCGGGCTAATCTCTCCGGCTCTGCCTTCGGCGACCACGTTCAGGACATCGTCCAGAGCGGCCTCGGTCGAGCTGGGTGCACAGGCCTCGATATCTTCGAGAGCCAATTCAGTATCGTCTCCGCGCTTGTAAAGAGACAATTTTTCAATGGTTTGCGTAAAGTCCCCGGGGCTGATGGCCGTGGCAAGTTCGGTGATGGCCGACATAGCATCCGGTGGAATGTTCTTGACTCCGGCCTGTGCCAGAACCCGTTCAACCTCGGCCCTAGAGGGCGGATCGTCATAGATCCCAACGGCATAGGCTGCGGGATGCGACTCGAATGCCTTACGGATCTTTGAGCTGGGTTTGAGCTGCCCGGCAGTCACGATGATCTGAGCGTCGCCCGTTGCCCAATCCTCGAATGCGGTAATGATGGCTGGGGCGGCGACATCAGTTGCATCTTCGACGAAAACTGCACGTGGGCCGGGGAAGAACCCGACAGCCTTGACCGCGTCCAGCAACAGTGCCGGTTCCCCGCGCAGATCACCACCTGGCATTCGGGTCAGGCGCATTTCCTCTTCGGCGCCTTCTCCCAGCAGGGCTGACAAGACCTGTTGCCGTTTCAAGGCCACACGCATCGCATCGGATCCGTAAATCAACAACCCTGCCTTGCCCGCGTCCGGTTTGGCGAAATACCCCTCAGCCTCGCGCGGGCTGAGCTTCATTGGGTCAGGCCCGGTGCTGCATAAAGGCGGTTCACGATTTGATCAGACAGGATGATCATCAGCCGCTCGGTCGCGTCACGTTCGTCTGCAAGCGTCGAGACGGTTGAGCCTGCAGCGGAATAGCCCACGAAATCATGGACATTTCCTGATACCAGAATCCGCCCGGTTTCAGCGGACCTGAGGGAAAATTCCGCGCGCCCTTCGATTGTATACCGGTTCGTCTCGTTGGTAGTCGTGATCGCTGCAGATTGCGTGGCCGTAGCAACCTTAACATCCAGATCATACAGCTTTTGTGCGCTCGCATCCCGGCCCAGCCGCTGTTCCAAATTCTGGACAAGCAAATAGCTTTCCACGGAATTTGGCTCAGTTACAGCAACTTTACCATGCAATGCTTCACCTGTTCCGCCCGGCGCGTAAACGGGTTGGAACCCGCATGCGGCCGCCAGCAAGCAAGCAGCCAGCGGCATCAACAAAAGGCTTCTGCGATTAAACAACGACATTCACGATCCGACCTGGAACAACGATCACTTTCTTCGGCGCGGCACCGTCCAGTGCCTTTTGCACAGCTTCGGTGCTGAGCGCGATTTTTTCAACCTCTGCCTTGTCCATATCTTTTGGAACGCTGATTTCCGCGCGGCGTTTGCCGTTGATCTGGATCGGCAGGGTTACAGTGTCATCGACCAGCATAGCTTCGTCCGCGACAGGCCAGGGGGCTGTTGCGATCAAACCTTCGCCGCCCTGATGCGCCCAGATATCTTCGGCCAGATGTGGTGTCATCGGCGACATCAACTGTGCCAGCGTCTTTATCGCCTGCTTTTGGGCCGCTGCACCCGCTTTGGATTTTGCCAACGTATTGGTAAACGCATAGAGCTTTGCAATGGCGGCATTAAAGCCGAAGCTTTCAACACCAAGCGTCACGTCATGGATGGCTTTGTGCATCTCGCGCAGCAGGTCTTGATCCCCGTCGCCTTTTGCCTCGGGGTCCATCGCGCCGATCTTGTCGCAGAGGTTCCAGACACGGTTCAGGTGCTTGAATGCAGCCTCTGCGCCTGATGCTGTCCACTCCACATCCCGCTCGGGCGGTGAATCGGATAACACGAACCAGCGCGCGGTATCCGCGCCGAAGGCCGAGATAATGCTGACCGGGTCGACCACGTTTTTCTTGGATTTCGACATCTTGGCCGAGGGGATGATTTCGACCTCCCTGCCATCGGCGAGTTTGCCGTCGGTCACATCCTCGGGCAGGTGATAGACCGGACGGCCATTGGCGTCGCGGGTTTGATAAATCTCGTGCGTGACCATGCCTTGGGTAAACAAGGCATCAAAGGGCTCGATGGCCTTTTTCGGCAAATGGCCAGTGATCTGCATCGCCCGCGCAAAGAAGCGGGAATAGAGCAAGTGCAGGATAGCGTGTTCGATGCCGCCGATATATTGATCGACATTCATCCAGTATTCAGCCTCGGCCAGATCGGTCGGGGTTTCCGCGTGCGGAGCCGTAAAGCGGGCGAAATACCACGACGAATCGACGAACGTATCCATCGTGTCGGTTTCTCGCTTGGATGGCGCACCGCAAGACGGGCAGGCGCAGTCGCGCCAGGTCGGGTGGCGGTCCAGAGGATTGCCCGGTTTGTCAAAAGTGACATCGTCGGGCAGGCGGATCGGCAAGTTTTCTTTCTTTTCGGGCACCACGCCGCAGGATTCGCAATGCACCACGGGAATCGGGCACCCCCAATAGCGCTGACGCGACAGACCCCAATCGCGCAGACGGTATTTGGTAACGCCTTCGCCCCAGCCCGCTTTTTCGGCGAAATCGACGGTGGTGTTGATTGCGTCATCACCCGTGGCGTCGGTCAGCCCGGCAAAATGGTTTACCCAGCGGACTTTTTCGGTTTTCGGCGGAACGAATGCGGTTTTGTCGACCGGCGTGTCATTATCAAGCGCAAAGAACGTGTCGACGACGGGCAAACCGTACTTACGGCAGAAATCCAGGTCGCGCTGGTCGTGGGCCGGGCAGGCAAAGATGGCGCCGGTGCCGTAATCCATCAGGATGAAATTGGCGATCCAGACCGGCAGCTCCCAATTCGGATCCAGCGGGTGTTTGACCTTGATACCAGTGTCATAGCCCAGCTTTTCGGCGGTCTCTATGGCCTCTTCCGTGGTGCCGCCCTTGCGGCATTCGGCAACGAACTCAGCAACTTCGGGGTTTTCGGCCTCAAGTTGCTTGGCAATCGGATGGTCCGGCGAGATGCCGACGAAAGACGCCCCCATCAGCGTATCGGGGCGCGTTGTATAGACGGTGATTGGCTCACCACTATCGACGCGTTCAAAGCCAAACTGCAATCCACGCGACTTGCCGATCCAGTTTTCCTGCATCAGGCGCACTTTTGCCGGCCAGTTCTCCAGCGTGTCCAGCGCATCCAGCAATTCCTCAGAGTAATCGCTGATCTTGAAGAACCATTGCGTCAGCTCGCGCCGTTCAACCAATGCGCCCGAGCGCCAGCCGCGCCCGCCTTCGACTTGTTCATTGGCCAGTACGGTCATATCGACTGGATCCCAGTTCACCACGGCGTTCTTGCGGTAAACCAGACCGGCCTTGAGCATATCCAGAAACAGCGCCTGCTGCTGGCCGTAATATTCCGGGTCGCAGGTGGCAAATTCGCGCGACCAGTCGATGGACAGGCCCAGAGGCTTCATCTGGCTGCGCATGTCGGCGATGTTGCCATAGGTCCAGTCTTTCGGGTGACCGCCAATAGCCATCGCAGCGTTTTCTGCAGGCATCCCGAACGCGTCCCATCCCATCGGGTGCAGCACGTTATGGCCGGTCGCAAGCTTGTGGCGCGCGATTACGTCGCCCATCGTATAGTTGCGCACATGTCCCATATGGATGCGGCCAGACGGGTAGGGGAACATTTCAAGCACATAGTATTTCGGCTTGTCCGCCTTGTGGTTGGCGGTGAAGATTCCGGCCCTGTCCCAGGCCTCTTGCCATTTTGCTTCGATTTCGGTGGCCGAATAGCGCGACATCGTGCGGTCCTTCGTAATGAAAACGCCGGGCATGAACCCGGCGTGGTAATATTGTGATTTGAAGCGGGTTGCTAGAGCTTGTTGTCCGCAATGCGCAGCTGACGGGCGCGGGACAGGATTGCATCTTCGATTGCGCGTGTGGTTGCCGCGCTGACCGGGGCACCCCCGCTGGTCTGCAGCGCAACCGACAAGGATCGTGCCGCCAGGGCGGGATCGCTGATGTGAACCGTGGCCCTGTATTGCCGTCCGCCACCCGGAGGCGTGCCGTAACCTGTTACGATTACACCGGTAAAGGGATCGACTTCCTGCACAGGCAGAAAGTTAAGGACATCCAGCGAGGCAGCCCACAGATAGCGGTTCACATTGGTAACCTGCTCGGCGTCTGCGGTGTTGAATACATCCCAGATCGTTGAGCGATTCGGATCGTTCAGCTCACGCTCGTCCGAGCGACCGCCATCCACATTGAGTGGCGTTGCACTGGGTTCTGCGTTGCGATTCTGTCCGCAAGCCGACACCGCGGCTGTCACTATGATCAAACCGAAAATTGTCTGCAGGCGCATGTTGGACAGGTTCCGTTTCGTTGGTTTTAGGTTATTCACGTTACTCCTAGACAAGGTCTGGTTCGTCAACAAGCTTAATCTTGTCACATCCAGAGCAGGCTTCGGGGTTGATTCAGTGGGCAAATCAGACTGTGGCATCCTTGCACCAATTCTAGGCCAATGCGCGTCAGTTTTTATGCCAAGCTTGCGTGACAGGGGCAAAAAGGGCGAAACGGTTCCCGTGCTGAGACATGTGCCTAAGCACGTGTCGAGTTAAAAAACTTTTGAAACCGAGGGAAACAAGATGAAAAAAGTTCTCTTCGCATCGACCGCACTGATTGCAACCGCAAGTGTTGCAGCGGCCGAAGTTAAGTTCAGCGGCTACGGCCGTTTTGGTATTGGTTACCAGGAGGACCGCACAAACGTGACGTCCACCACCACGACCACTACCACCACTGCGAGCAGTGCGACTGTACAAAACGTCAACGTCAACTCGGCTGACAGCGATGACACCATCCTGGTGTCGCGCTTCCGCCTGAACATCGACGGCACTGCCGAAACCGATGGCGGCGTTGAGTTCTCGGCTCGTGTCCGTTTGCAGGCCGACGAAAACGCTAACACCGGCGAAGCCAACTCGGCTGGCCTGAACGGCGCGCGTTTCTCGGTCATTTACGGTGGTCTGCGTGTAGACGCTGGCAACGTCGCGGGTTCGTTCGACAACCTGGCAAACTACTACGGTAACGAGCCTGGCCTGGAAAACTTCATCGGTCAGTACTCTGCCGTTGACTATGGCTTCCTGGGTTACTCGTCGACCGGTTCGGGTTCGAACGCTGTGTTCTTCCAGTACGCAGTTGGTGACTTCGCCTTTGGCGCGTCGTATGATCAGAACACCGTGTTCTCGAGCGATGGTTCCGGCAACACCACGAGCGCTGACCGTTGGGACGTAAGCGCGACTTACACCTTCAACAACATCACTGCAGCGCTGGCCTATGGTCAAACTGACGCGGGCGATGCTGGCGACGACCCAAGCCTGCTGGTCTTCACCCTGGGTGCAGAATTCGGCGACTTCTCGGGTACGCTGTTTGTTGCTGACGATAAAACCGAAAACGACCTGACCGACGGCACTGCTTGGGGTGTATCGGGTGCCTACAATGTTGGCGCCGCGACCACTCTGACCTTCGCCTACGGTGACGGTAACGCTGATGCGGACACGCAGCAGTACGGCATCGGCGCCATCTACGACCTGGGTGGCGGTGTATCGCTGCGCGGTGGTGTAGGTGTCAGCGACTGTGACGTCTGCGACGACTCGACCACACGTGCCGACTTTGGTGCACAGTTCAACTTCTAAGTTGATCTGAGCCGCAAGGTTTAAGGGCAGGTCTTCGGACCTGCCCTTTTCTTTTTGTCCGACATAGTGTTTTTCTTCGCCCATAACTGATCGAGGACCCAAATGTCGCTGCAAGAAATATCTGCCCGGATAACCAAAGCCGAAACTGCCTCGGGGCGGGACGTCGGGGCCGTGAAGCTGATCGCCGTGTCAAAGGTTCAGCCGAATGAGCGTGTAGCGGAAGTGCTTGCTTTAGGGCATCGCTGTTTCGGTGAAAACAGGGTTCAAGAAGCCGTCGGAAAATGGCCGGAATTCAAATTGCAGTACCCGGATGTCGATTTACATCTGATTGGGCCGTTGCAAACGAACAAAGCCCGTCAGGCGTTGGATCTGTTCAGCACGATCCATTCTGTTGACCGCCCCAAACTGGCCAATACTCTGGCCCGGCTCGCGCAAGAGGTCGGCACTTGCCCGGACCTGTTCATTCAGGTCAATACCGGTGAAGAGGATCAAAAGGCAGGAATTCTGCCCACTGAGGCAGACGCATTTATTGCCGATTGCCGCGGGCTCGACCTTCCGATTCAGGGCCTGATGTGCATTCCGCCTGTCGAGGAAGAGCCATCTCTGCATTTCGCCTTGCTTGCCAAGATAGCTGAACGCAATGGTCTGAAAGGGCTATCCATGGGGATGAGCAGCGATTTCGAGCAGGCCATTGCACTTGGCGCGACCCATGTGCGCGTCGGCTCGGCCATTTTCGGTGAACGAGTTAAGCCTGAGGGATAATCAGCCGCGTGCCTGGCTCGATTCGACGTGCGATCCACCGCAGATGGTCGCGCCGAAAGGCAACGCAGCCTTCTGTAGGAAAACCGGGCCGTCGCCATTGATGCAGGAAAATTGCTGAACCGCGCCCGGCCACCGCATTGGGCCAGTTCCAGTCAGTGATCAGAACCAGATCGTAAAGCGGGTCCGCGCGGCGGAGTTTTTCGTGGCTGAAAGGATAAGGTGCGCTGACCATATGATTGTACTGCGTGTCTTGCACATCATCTGACCAGAGGTCCTGAGGGCCGATTGGGATGGCCCAAGGCGACGGTCTTGCGAGCCGGTCGGGCCGGTACAGCATACCAACGATGTTGAGACAGCCGGTCGGCGTGGCGCCGTCCCCCTCACGCTTGCTGTTGCTTAACCCACCTTTCCCGATCGAACATGGAAAATACCCGCCGCGAAAACGAACGCCGCGTCGGGTTAGAACCAGATCTGCGGGTGTCACAGCAAATGTCCCGACTTGGCTGCTTTGGTGGCCAGATAGTCGCGGTTATGGGCAGTTTCGCCGACTTTCAGCGGGACGCGCTCGGTGACGGCGATGCCGGTCTTCTCCATCATCGCGATCTTGGCGGGGTTGTTGGTCAACAGCCTTACGGAACTGAAGCCGAGCAATTTCAGGATGTCCGAGCCCAGACGGAAATCGCGCTCGTCATCCTCGAACCCGAGACGGTGATTGGCCTCGACTGTATCGAACCCTTGATCCTGCAGGAAATAGGCGCGCATCTTGTTGGCCAAGCCAATCCCGCGGCCTTCCTGATTCAGATACAGAAGTACTCCTGCCCCTTCAGACCCCATCTGGGCCAGGGCCCCACGCAGTTGTGGCCCGCAATCACATTTCAAGCTGCCCATCAGATCACCGGTGAAGCAGGCCGAATGCAGCCGAGCCAATACCGGTTTGCTGCGGTCGGGGCGGCCGATCTCTATTGCGTAATGTTCCTCGCCGCCATCTTCAGGGCGAAAAACGTGCAGGCGCCCGGCTTCGGATACCTCCATCGGCAGTCGGGCGGCCACGACCTCATTCAAAATGCTTCGATCCGACAGATGTGGCGCGGCGCGGGTATGGTCTATACATGTCAGGCCATGTGCAGTAGCGAAGTTTCGGCCGTCTTGGACAGGAACAACGATTGCCGCTGGCAGAAGGTGGGCTGACTTGGTCAAAGCAATGGCAATGCGATGCAGATTGGCGTTGCCCTGACGCTCTGTCATCAGTGGGCCTTTCATAGGCGCGTTCAGATCGTCCGAGGGATCGGCCACCGCCTGCACCCAGGCAACATCGGCATCTGCCGGAACGATCACGCGCGCCAGGTCACCGTCATAGGCCCGTGCCTTTAATGTCTCGGCCCGTCGGACAGTCACTGCGACAACAGGATCGCCACCCAGACCTTGCAAGTCGGCAAGCCGCTGTGCGCTCAGCGTTTCCGACGCAATGGCCAGTACGCTAAAGCCGGTGTCATCCGTCAGGGCGACCGGCAAGCCCATGCGCAGGTCAGCCCGTGCCCGAGCAAGCAGTTCCGAGATATCCGGGATAAGACTCATCTATTGTTACCCTGTAACGTTCAGCCCTTCATGTAGCCTGATCAAAAGGAAATGTGAAACAATTCCTCATCCTGAGACACGAGGGCGTGAAACGGTTGCAGCAAACCTTGTTGATTGCATCTTTCGCGCGCAAGTGGTGGAAAAGGGCTTAGGAGGACCGGATATGGCACAGCTAAAGAAAATCCTGCTAGTGGATGATGATGAGGACCTGCGCGAAGCGTTGAGCGAACAACTCGTGATGACCGAGGATTTTGATGTATTCGAAGCATCGGACGGGGCATCAGCCATGGAGCGGGCTCGCGAGGCGATTTACGATCTGGTCATTCTGGATGTTGGCTTGCCCGACACGGATGGGCGCGAGCTGTGCCGCCTGATGCGCAAGCAAGGTGTGAAAAGCCCGATCCTGATGTTGACCGGTCATGACAGTGACGCGGACACCATCCTGGGTCTGGATGCCGGTGCCAATGACTATGTTCCCAAGCCGTTCAAGTTTCCGGTCCTTCTGGCTCGTATCCGTGCACAGCTTCGCCAGCATGAACAATCAGAAGACGCAGTATTTGTACTTGGGCCTTATACGTTCAAGCCGGCGATGAAGATGCTGATCACCGACGAAGACCGCAAGATTCGACTGACCGAGAAGGAAACCAATATCCTCAAGTTCCTGTACCGGTCCGCCGACGGTGTCGTCGCCCGTGACATTCTGCTGCATGAGGTCTGGGGCTATAATGCCGGTGTCACCACACATACGCTGGAAACTCATATCTATCGCCTGCGTCAGAAGATCGAGCCCGATCCATCCAACGCGCGCCTTTTGGTCACAGAATCGGGTGGATATCGCTTGGTATCGTAACTTGATGTGGATTGACTTGGATCAAAGTGATACCCTGTAGACATCTTTAAGTTACTCCCAACCCGTACATGTCCGGGTAATGACATGTACCTCCCTGTTGGACTGCCGGGCCTGATGGCCCGGCCTTTTTTGTTTGTGCTGCAAAATGTTTTGCGGCTCCTAGCGGATTGCGACAAAGTATACGTTCATGTAATGTTCTATTTCTGGAGTGCAAAATTGGAGGCGAAAGTGATTCATGGAAGTTGCCTGTGTGGCGCCGTAAAATTCCAACTTACCAGTGAACCTTCGGTTATGGGAACATGCCATTGTTCGCGTTGTCGGAAGGCAGGTGCAAGCACTGTTGTCTTCGTCAAGAAAGATGATGTTGTTTGGCTGGACGGTAAGGACCGAGTTGTCACTTACCAGCCTGAACCGCCCTATAAATATGGCAGGTGTTTCTGCGATACCTGTGGGACGTCGCTTGGTGAAATTCTGGCTGATGCGGACAGTTTTCCGATTGCTGCTAATGCGCTGGACACTCCGTTTGGTCTGAAAGTCCAGTTTCACGAATCCGTATCTGAGAAACCGCATTGGTACGAGATTTGCGATGATGCGCCCCAATCCTCAGGGCATCCGTCCTGATAATTTCTTTTACGATGGTACCTGTGAAAGCACCGCGTTAGGGTGCGCCAACCGCGACAGAGGAATTCCCTATGCCTTTTACTCTTGCCACATGGAACATCAACTCGGTCCGCCTGCGCGAGCCTATCGTGCTGAAATTGTTGCGCGAAGAGGCGCCGGATGTTCTGTGCCTGCAAGAATGCAAGTCTCCGGTGGACAAGATCCCCACCGAAGGGTTTGCCGAACTGGGTTACACTCACATAGTTGCGCGCGGGCAAAAGGGCTACAACGGCGTTGCGATCCTGTCTCGTTTGCCGATGGTCGAGGCGGGCGACAAGGATTTCGCAGATCTCGGCCATGCGCGCCATATCGCGGGGCGGCTGGAAAACGGCGTGACGATTCACAATTTCTATGTGCCTGCGGGCGGGGATGTGCCGGATCGTGAGGTGAATGAGAAATTTGGCCAGAAGCTGGATTACCTGACCGATATGCGTGACTGGTTCCACGCGGAAAAACCGGAAAAATCTATTCTGGTTGGCGATCTGAACATCGCCCCGCGTGAGGATGATGTCTGGTCGCACAAAAAGTTGCTCAAGGTCGTTTCGCATACACCGGTCGAGGTCGAGGCTTTGGCCGAAACACAGGACTCAGGCGGTTGGGTCGATGTCACCCGGCAGGACATCCCCGAAGGGCAGCTTTATAGCTGGTGGTCCTATCGCGCGCGGGATTGGGACGTGGCCGACAAGGGGCGGCGGCTGGATCACGTCTGGGCGACGCCGGATATCTCGAATGCAGGCCATTCCAGTCGCGTTCTGCGCAACGCGCGCGGGTGGGAAAAGCCCAGTGATCACGCCCCGGTCTTTGCGACCTTTGACGTCTGACGTGAAACTCTGCCCTTGGTTTCCGGGTCAAGCGACTGCATATAGAGCGCAAGTTTAATCGAAAGAGTGACAGCCATGGACCTTCTGAACGGCGCAGACACCCCCGCCACCGATCTGATCAAGGACGGGACCGAAGCCACTTTTATGGCGGATGTGGTCGAAGCCTCGCAGGACGTGCCGGTAATCGTTGATTTCTGGGCACCGTGGTGCGGCCCATGCAAAACGTTGGGCCCGCTGTTGGAAGAGGCTGTGACCGCCGCCAAGGGTGCGGTCAAGATGGTCAAAGTCAATGTGGACGAAGCACAGATGATCGCCTCACAGATGCGCGTTCAGTCTATCCCGACCGTGTATGCCTTTCACAAAGGCCAACCGATCGACGGATTTCAGGGCGCAGTGCCCGGATCCGAGATCAAAGCATTTGTAGATCGCGTGATCGAGGCGACAGGCGGCGAAAGCCCGGGTGGTCAACTGGACGATGCTGTCGAGGCTGCCGAAGAAATGTTGACCGAAGGTGCCGCAGCGGATGCCGCTCAGACCTTTGCTGCCATTCTGGGTGAGGATCCGAACCACGCCGCCGCTTATGGTGGGCTGGTACGCGCGCATATCGCCACTGGCGATTTGGAGCAGGCCGAGGCAATTTTGAACGGTGCCCCGGCGGAGATTTCCACATCGCCAGAGCTTGAAGCGGCAAACGCACAGTTGGAACTGGCCAAGCAAGCGGCAGATGCCGGCCCGGTGGCCGAATTGACCGCAGCGGTTGAGGCCGATCCTGACAATCATCAGGCACGGTTCGATCTGGCGCAGGCCCTGCATGCCAATGGCGAGGTTGAAGAGGCGGTGGCGCAGCTGCTGGAAATGTTCCGCCGTGACCGTGAATGGAACGAAGGCGCGGCCAAGTCTCAGCTGTTCACGATATTTGATGCGCTCAAACCTAATGATCCGATTGTTCTGAACGGGCGGCGCAAGCTCAGCTCGATGATATTTGCCTAATTCTGGATCAGAGCTACACTCGGGTACATGATGCATCCCGCTGATCTGCCGGAAACGGTATCCGTTTTCCCTTTGCCCGGGGCGCTGTTGCTGCCCCGATCGCGCTTGCCGCTGCATATATTTGAGCCGCGCTATCTGCAGATGCTGGACGACGCTTTGAAAACCCAGGAACGGTTGATCGGGTTGGTTCAACCGAATCCCTGTCAAAGCAACGAAAACAAGCTGCACCAAATTGGCTGCGCAGGGCGGGTGACGCAGTTTTCCGAAACTGAAGACGGCCGCTATCTGATCACTCTGACTGGCATCTCCCGGTTCCGTATTCAGGCCGAGTTGGATGCATTTACCCCATACCGCCGTTGTAACGTGACCTGGCGCGGGTTTGACCGTGATCTTGGCAAGGTCGAGCACGACGAGGGTTTTGATCGCGTGGGGCTTTTGAAGCTGTTGGAAAAGTTCTTTTCGTCGCGAAAGTTGTCGGCTGATTGGGATATGTTGAAAGACGCGAATGATGAACTGCTTGTGAATTCGCTGTCGATGTTGCTGGATTTTGATCCGGAAGAAAAACAAGCCTTGCTAGAGGCTCCCTGTTTGCGCACCCGGCGCGAGACTTTGGTGACACTGATTGAATTCGCCATGCGCGGCGGAGCGAATGAGGAAACACTACAATGACCACCGTTGAACACGCTTTTGACCGCCACATGCTTGAGGCGCTAATTTGTCCGAAGACGCATACAACGCTGCATTATGACGCTGAAAAGCAGGAACTGGTGTCAAAAGCGGCGGGTTTGGCCTTTCCGATCCGCAATGGCATTCCCGTCATGTTGGTGGATGAGGCGCGCGAGCTGGACTAGATCGCCCGACCCTGCAGTAGTTTTGGCAGGTCCCCAGTCAGGCCGGCGGCCTCGCGCACGAAACCGCGACGCAGGCCGGGTAGTGACCCGACGACGCCCATCCCGATATCCCGTCCGATCCGTAGTAGAGGATTGTCGTTGGAAAACAGTTTGTTGAACACATCCGTCGCCATCGCCAAAGACGCGGTATCAAACCGTCGCCATTCCTGAAAACGCTCCAAAACCAGTGGCGAACCAATATCTTCCCCGCGCCGTCCGGCCAGGGTCAGTACCTCGGCCAGGGCGCCCACGTCGCGCAGGCCAGCATTCAGGCCCTGGCCTGCAATCGGGTGCATTCCATGGGCTGCGTCTCCGACCAGTGCCATCCGTTCTCCGATGAAAGAGTTGGCGATGGTCAGGTTCAGCGGATAGGTAAACCGATCTCCGGCCAGACGGATTTCGCCCAGGAAATCGCCGAATCTGGGGCGCAGGACCTGCAGATAGTCCTCCTCGGGCAGGGCGTTGATGCGCTTGGCCATTTCTGTTCGCTCGCTCCAGACGATAGAGCTGCGATTGCCGGTCAGAGGCAGAATGGCCAAAGGGCCGGGTGGCATGAAGAACTGATGCGCGATGCCGTGATGCGGCAAGTCATGTTCGATGGCGCAGACCAGCGCGGTCTGCCCGTAATCCCATCCTGTGCGTTTGATCCCGGCACGTTCCGCTGTGCCGCTGCGACGCCCATCGCATCCGATCAGCAGCGCACCCTTGACGACCGCGCCATCATCCAATGTCAGGCTGACGCCTGTTCCCGAGGTCTGCTGTGACACTACCGACTTGCCGCTGATCTGGGTAATGGCCTTTTCCGCGGCCATCGCGTCCAGAAAGGCACGGCGCAGGAGGCGGTCTTCGACCATAAAGCCCATCGGACCTTCTTCGATCTCGGCATGGTCGAAATGCATGAAAAACGGCGACGGGCCAGCGCCTGCATGGCCATCGGTGACCTTGATTTCGAGCATTGGCTGCGCGTGTTTGGCAACCCGTGTCCAAACCCCAATCGCCTCTAGCAGGCGCTGCGAGGCCAGGGCCAACGCATAGGCTCTGCCGTCAAAAGCCGCATTTTTGCGAACCTTTTCGGCCAGCGCGTCAATGACGGTAACTCTGTGCCCTGTTTGTGCCAGTGCCAAAGCCAAAGCGGGGCCATTCAGGCCGCCGCCGACGATCAGGATATCCGAGCTCTGTTCCATGCTGCGCACTATGCGCGCCCATTCGGGATTGTCCATGTGCGGTCCTGTCGCTACCGTCGCTGGGAATGCAGAAATCGAAGGGGGCAGTGATGCAGGATTGGTTCTCGATGACGGCTTGTGATCTGGGTCGGGGCATTGGCATGGGCCAGATTGACCCGGTTGAACTGACAGAGACCTTTCTGACTGCGATAGCAGCCCACCCGCATCGCGACCGAATCTATGCCCGCGTGACCGAAGCGCGCGCCCGAGCCGAGGCTGAGGCGGCGCAGGAACGGGCCAAGCTGGGATTGCGCCGATCATTGTTGGATGGGGTGCCGATCAGTTGGAAAGACCTGTTCGATACTGCCGGGACTGCCACCGAGGCAGGAACGGCACTGCTGAAAGACCGGGTTCCCAAAACTGATGCAGTCGTGCTGCGAAATGCCAGTGCCATGGGCGCTGTATGCCTTGGCAAAACCCATATGAGCGAGCTGGCTTTCTCGGGTCTGGGCCTGAACCCGATCACCGGAACACCGCCCTGCATCGATGATGAGGACGCGGTTCCCGGAGGATCATCTTCGGGGGCTGCGGCATCCGTGGCTTGGGGGTTGGCAGCTTGCGCGATCGGCTCGGATACCGGTGGGTCAGTGCGGATACCGTCAGCCTGGAACAATCTGGTCGGGCTGAAAACCACTGCCGGGCGGGTCAGCCTGGAGGGTACAGTCCCGTTGTGCCTGCGGTTTGATACCGTTGGACCGCTGGCCCGCTCGGTCGAAGATGCGGCCCATATGCTGGCCATGCTGGAGGGCGGTACGCCAGCTGATTTGCGCGGAGCCAATCTAAAGGGGCGTCGTTTCGCGGATTTACAGACTGTTGCCAAGGATGATTTGCGCGCAGAGCCGCGTGTCGCTTACGAGGATGCCCTGGATCGGTTGCGTGAGGCCGGTGCAGATATCCTGCCTCTTGAGGTCCCTGAACTGACGGACGCGATGGGGCTGTCGGGGGTTCTTTACACCACCGAAGCCTATGGCCTGTGGCGCGATGTGATCGAGGCCAACCCAGATGTGATGTATCCCGAAATACTCGAACGGTTCCGTGCCGGACGAAATGCTTCGGGCCCCGATTATATTGCGGCCTGGTCAAGGCTGAAGGCATGTCGCGGTGCATGGGACGTGGCCACTGCCGGGTTTGACGCCGTTTTGGCCCCAACTGCACCGATCCTGCCGCCCAATCTTGAACGGCTGATGAGCGATCATGACTATTACGTCACCGAAAACCTGCTGGCATTGCGGAACACCCGGATCGGCAACCTCATGGGGCTGGCAGCGCTGACCTTGCCGACCGGAAAACCAGGCTGCGGGCTGATGATGATGGGTTATCCGGGGTCCGAAGAGGCGCTTTTGCGGCTTGGTTCCGCGGCCGAGGCCGCATTGGCCTGAATGCCACAATCCCCTGATTCGGCACCTCTTTGTCTGGACGAAGCCCCGCCCGGCCTGTAACCTGCTTGAAAACGGGGCGGAATGATCCCGATATTGAGGCAGTAGTTATGAATTTCCCCGAGCGGTTTTCGAACCTTCCGGAATACGCATTCCCGCGCCTGCGCACCCTGTTGGATAATCACCAACCGGGCGGTGAAGTGATTCACATGACCATTGGTGAGCCGATGCACGCATTTCCGGCCTGGGTCAGCGATGTGATTGCGGAAAACGCTGCCGGGTTTCAGGGATATCCGCCCAATGAGGGCTCGGCCGAGCTGCGCGGCGCGATCACTGACTGGATTGCACGCCGCTATGGCGTCACGATGGACCCGGACACGCAGGTTATGGCCCTGAACGGGACGCGCGAAGGGCTGTATAACGCCGCAATGGCGCTGTGCCCCGAGCAGAAAAACGGGCAAAAGCCAGTTATTCTGTGCCCGAACCCGTTCTATCAGGTCTACATGGTTGCTTCGATTTCGGTCGGGGCCGAGCCGGTTTTTGTCCCTGCCACGGCGGCCACAGATCATCTGCCTGATTATGCCGGTTTGCCCGCCGATGTGCTGAACCGCACCGTCGCCGCCTATATCTGCTCCCCCGCCAACCCGCAGGGCGCAGTGGCCACGCGCGAATATTGGGCCGAGCTGATCCGGCTGGCCGAGACATATGATTTCCGCATCTTGGCCGATGAATGCTATTCCGAGATTTACCGCGACACAGCGCCAACGGGTGTTTTGACGGTCGCAAAGGAACTGGGCGCTGATCCCGAACGGGTCACGCTGTTCAACTCGCTGTCAAAGCGGTCGAATGTGGCCGGGCTGCGGTCAGGTCTGATTGCAGGCGGGCCGGAAACGATCAAGCGGGTCAAGCAGTTACGCAATTATGCAGGCGCGCCATTGCCGCTGCCGTTGCAGGCCGCCGCCGCAAGGCTCTGGGCCGATGAGGCGCATGTGGGCGAGAATCGCGCGCTCTATCAGGAAAAATACGCCATCGCAGACCAGGTGTTTGCAGGCATCCAGGGCTATATGCCGCCCGAGGCAGGGTTCTTTCTGTGGCTGCCGGTCGAGAATGGTGAGGAAACCGCATTGAAACTGTGGCAGCAGACCGGAGTTCGGGTGCTGCCGGGCGCATATCTTTCTCAAGGTGATCCGGGGCAAAACCCGGGCGAGCAATTTATCCGGGTCGCGATGGTGGCCCCAAAAACAGAGATGCGGCAGGGGCTGATCACGCTCCGCGACTGCATCTATTCGTGAGGTACGAGGGCAAAATGGCATCATATAACGCGCGCAACCGCGATCCATTGCTGGACAGCACGACTCAGGCCGCCATCGAGAGGCGCAGCAAAGAGTTGATCGGCATCGCCCTGATCCTACTTGGGTTGGCTTCGGCGGCAATGATCTGGTCCTACACACCGGATGACCCGAACTGGATGGTGTCGACGGATGCACCAGTGCAGAACTGGATGGGGCGTGTTGGTGCCTCGATCGCGGCGCCATTGTTCATGATTGTCGGTTGGGGCAGTTGGAGCATCGCGTTGGTGTTGATCGGCTGGGGTGTGCGTTTTGCCGGACATTTCGGTGAAGATCGTGCCGTCGCCCGCCTGATATTTGCACCGATCTGGATCGCCATAGTCTCGGTCTATGCGGCGACATTGGTGCCGGGTGAGGCTTGGCGCGTAACGCATAGTTTTGGTCTGGGTGGATTGTTTGGGGATACGGTCATGGGTGCCTTCCTGACCTTGTTGCCCATATCCTCGCATTTTATTGTCAAGCTGATGTCTCTGGCGATGGCTATTGGGATGCTGACGCTGGGTGTGTTTGTTCTTGGTTTCACCAAGGACGACGTGCGCAAGGGGTTCCGTGCCTTTCTGCTGGGGCTGGTCATGTCCTATGACATACTGATGAATCTGCTGGGCCGTGGGGCTGCCGCAACAGCGGAGGCTGCGCGCGAACGTCGTGCCCAATGGGACGAACGCAAGATGGCCCGCGCCGAAGGGGCCGTGTTCGACGACGAGATTGCCTTTGCGGACCCTGTTTTCGACGAGCCACTTCTGGAAGCGCCCGAACCGGTGAAGACCGGCCTTCTGTCGCGCATTCCTGATCTGATCCGTCGCCCGGACCCTATGCCCGAACCCGAGCTGATCGACCGTGAACCTGTCGCGGGTTACGAGGAAATGCCGGGCGAGGACCGTATCCGTTCAAAGATTTCTGCCGCCGTGCGCAACCGTAAGGTTGCAGTCGGAGAGATAGCTCCTGAGCCCGATCCCGACCTGCCGCTGACCAAAGGGCGGGGCCGTGGACCTGATCCGTTGATCCTGAATGCAGGTCATGCCGACGAACTGCCGCCAGAGCCGCCAGTGACATCAACCGGGCTGCCGCCCGAGCCGATGCTGTCAGCGAAGCCTGAAACAGAATGGCAGGAACCGCTGCATCAGGATTTTGCGCCCGAGCCAGATTTCGATGACGAGGCCGTTTTCGAGGATGACGCCGATGAGATGCCGCAAGCCCGCCCAGCGATGAAAATCCCCGTGGCCGAGCCGCGCAAGCCTGTGGTTGCGCAACCCGTGCGCCGCACCCCGCCGCCCTCGCGCCGGGCCCAGGCCGAGGCGCAGCCCGCGTTGTCGTTCGAGGAAAAGCACTCCGATTTCGAACTGCCTCCGCTGGGCCTGCTGTCCAACCCCTCCAGCATTCAGCGCCATCACCTGAGCGATGAGGCCCTGGAAGAGAATGCGCGGATGTTGGAAAATGTGCTGGATGACTATGGCGTCAAAGGTGAGATCGTCAGCGTCCGCCCCGGTCCGGTTGTCACCATGTACGAACTTGAGCCGGCTCCGGGTTTGAAAGCCAGCCGCGTTATTGGTCTGTCGGATGACATTGCCCGCTCGATGTCGGCCCTGTCGGCGCGGGTTTCGACCCTGCCGGGCCGCTCGGTCATCGGGATCGAACTGCCCAATGAAAACCGTGAAATGGTGGTGCTGCGCGAAATCCTTTCGAGCCGTGACTTCGGAGACGGCAATCAGGCGCTGCCTTTGGCGCTGGGCAAGGATATCGGCGGTGAATCCGTTGTGGCCAATCTGGCCAAGATGCCCCACCTGCTGATCGCGGGGACCACCGGTTCCGGTAAATCGGTGGCGATCAACACGATGATCCTGTCGTTGCTGTATAAGCTGACGCCGGATGAATGCCGCCTGATCATGATCGACCCCAAGATGCTGGAATTGTCGGTCTATGACGGCATCCCGCATCTGCTTTCTCCGGTCGTGACAGACCCGAAGAAGGCGGTTGTCGCCTTGAAATGGGTCGTGGGCGAGATGGAGGATCGCTATCGCAAAATGTCCAAGATGGGTGTGCGTAACATCGCGGGCTATAACGGCCGGGTGAAAGACGCGCTGTCAAAGGGCGAGATGTTCAGCCGCACGGTCCAGACCGGTTTTGACGACGAAACGGGTGAACCGATGTTCGAGACCGAGGAATTCGCACCCGAGTCGATGCCCTATATCGTTGTTATTGTCGACGAGATGGCCGACCTGATGATGGTCGCGGGCAAAGAGATCGAGGCCTGCATCCAACGTCTGGCGCAGATGGCTCGGGCCTCGGGTATCCACCTGATCATGGCCACGCAACGCCCCTCGGTCGATGTGATTACCGGCACGATCAAGGCGAACTTTCCGACCCGGATTTCCTTCCAGGTGACGTCAAAGATCGATAGCCGCACCATTCTTGGTGAAATGGGCGCCGAACAACTGCTGGGTCAGGGTGACATGCTGTATATGGCGGGTGGCGCGAAGATCACCCGTTGCCACGGTCCGTTTGTCTCGGATGAAGAGGTCGAGGAAATCGTCAACCATCTGAAGCAATTCGGCCCGCCGGATTATATGAGCGGTGTGGTCGATGGACCGACCGAGGAAAAGGCTGATAATATCGACGCTGTTCTGGGTTTGAACACCGGGGGCAACACCAATGGTGAAGACGCCCTGTACGATCAGGCCGTGGCGATTGTGATCAAGGATCGCAAATGCTCGACCTCGTATATCCAGCGGAAACTTGCCATTGGCTATAACAAAGCTGCGCGTCTGGTTGAGCAGATGGAGGACGAAGGCATTGTTTCATCGGCAAATCACGTCGGAAAACGCGAAATCCTGGTGCCAGAGCAATAGGATATTTAATAACAAGGGCAGAGCGCTTATCTGGGTCTTATGAAACAGATTGCTTTTGCCCTTGCACTGACACTGGCCGCACCCTCCGCCTGGGCGGCGGACAAGCTGCCGCTGTCGCAGATATCAAATTACCTCAATGGCCTGAAAACCGTCGAGACGACGTTTACTCAGGTCAATGATGATGGCTCACTGAGCACAGGAAAGCTGTGGATCGCACGGCCTGGAAAGATGCGGTTCGAATATGACCCGCCAGACAGCGCCGTTGTGTTGGCGCGCGCTGGCACCGTTCAGATATTCGATCCGAAATCCAATCAACCGCCCGAGCAGTATCCGTTAAAGCGAACACCTCTGTCTCTGGTTCTGGCACGGAATGTCGATCTGGGTCAGGCTAATATGGTGGTTGGGCATGACTTTGACGGAACGGCCACTGTCGTGACAGCACAGGACCCGAAAAACCCTGACTCCGGTCGAATTGAGCTGATGTTCACCGGCGATCCGGTTGAGCTGCGAAAATGGGTGATCCACGATAATGCAGGCGGACAGACAACGGTTCTGCTGGGTCAGCTTGATACCGAAAAAAATCTAAGCAGCAGCTTGTTTTCGAACAAGAACAGAAGCGGGTCAGGCAATCGCTGACCCGCTGTTTGTTCAGTAACGACAGCCTGACAGTTGCGCCTGGTACATCCGGGCGCGCGCATCCACATCATTGGCCACGTTCAGCAACCACGTCTTGCTGTAATGGCTGCCGCGGGCATAACCGGTATGGCCTTCATGATAGGCCAGATACTGATTGCGCGTGTCGCTTGGCTGGATGCCATTCCGCTCATAGCTTTTGTTCATGTACCAGCCGATGAAATCCGAAGCGTCGCGGATACGGTCCCGCTTGGCCCGGCGTTTGCCGGTTTCGCGCTGATACTCATCCCATGTCCCGTCCAGCGCCTGGCTGAAGCCATAGGCGCTGCTCTGACGGCCCATCGGAATCACACCCAGAACATATTGATGGGGCGTTCGCGCATCGTGGCGATACCGGCTTTCCTGATAGATCGTTGCCATCTGAACGTGAACGGGGATTCCCCATTTCCGCTCGGTGCTTTTGAACGCCTTGATATATTCGGGCCGTTCACGCGCAATGCTGCATGCATCATTCAGCTTGCTGGGTGGCTGGTTGGAGCCACCCCCGCAGGATGCCAAAAGCAGCACCCCGAAGAGTACGATAAGAATTCTGCTCATGTGCCTCGTGCCTTTTTTCTTCATTCTAGCGCAGATTGAGCGATTAGGAAATCACAATCGCTACAGAACAATAGCTAGAATTATAGGCAAAGCGCCGACGGACATCAGGGTTGAGACCATAACCAGCCCCGCAACCGCGTCAGAATCCGCCTCGAACCGTTCGGCTAGCAGGTATGAGGTTACGGCAACCGGTGTACACATCTGTACCACCAGAACGCCGAACGCGACGTTATCCAGATCAAACCCTTTTGCGATTGCCCATGCCAGGGCAAAACACACGACCAGTTTCAACGCCGATAGCCAGACCGCTTGCCCTAGCTTTCTGGTGGTCAGCCGCGCAATCGCAACACCAAGCGTGATCAGCATCATCGGAATCGCCATCTGTCCCAGCAGGTCCAGCGTATTGGTCACGAAGACAGGTGTTTGCCAGCCCTGCCACAGAAACAGCGCCCCCAGCAGAGTAGCCCAAACCATGGGTTCACGCGCTACCTTGCCGAAAGCGCCTTTTCCCGCCACCAAGTAGATCCCGTAAGTAAAGGAAAACAGGGCGGTAACGGCCAGAAATATCACCGCGAAACCCAAGCCTGCCTGCCCAAATGCGAAAATGGCCAGAGGCAGGCCCAGATTCCCCGTGTTGCCGAATATCAGCGGCGCCAGATAGGTGCGCCTTTCCAGCTTGCTGGCCCGGACAAATACGCCAAATGCGACCGCCAGCCCGACATGGCCTGTGATGGCGGCCAAAGTGAACCGGGTCAGCTCTCCGGGCGGGATCTGGGTTTGCATCAGGGCCACGAAAATCAGGCTGGGCACGGCGAGCGTCACCGCAAGGCGGGTCACAAATTGCAGCCTGTATTCAATGCCAAGTTTGACCCAGGCAAACCCGATCCCCGCCAAGAGGAAGACCGGGGCCACGATTTCAAGCACTGTCAGTAAGAGGTTCACAGACTGTTTCCCATTATTTTAGATCAATGATTGGCATTCCTATGAGGAAACGGGTAGTAAGACCTTTGGGGGCAAACGTGATGCTAAAGACACAAGCAAAGTACCGGCTGGGCCAAGTCGTCCGCCACAAAAAACATCCCTTCCGAGGGGTGATTTTTGACGTGGACCCAGAGTTTTCAAATACCGAAGAATGGTATCAGGCCATTCCCGAAGACAGCAGGCCGATCAAGGATCAGCCGTTTTATCATCTGTTGGCGGAAAATGACCAATCCTTCTATGTTGCTTATGTTTCTGAACAAAATCTGATTGCTGACCAGTCCGGAGAACCGGTCGAGCATCCGGATATCCCCGATATGTTTGGTCCGTTTGAAAACGGCGCATATCCGTTGCATTTCCATTTGAACTAAAAATGGAAGCGCGGGTGAAACCGGGCCCATACTGTCAATAACCAAGCGCGCACCCATCTTTTCGTGGATCGCTTGCGCCTTGCAAAACGCCGCTCTTCTGGATTCGGATCGCTTGAGCCCCGCCAAGAGGTGTTTCTGAAATCAAAACTTTGTGGCCGATTTCAGATAATTGTTGCGCAACATTACGCGGAATTCCGCGTTCCAGTTTCAAGACAGGTCCGTCTGCAAAGGCGCGCGGTGCGTCTATGGCCTGCTGCAGCGCAAACTCATCGTCGGTTAGCAGCGAGACCAGCTTTGCATGCCCTTTGGGCTGAAAGGCGCCACCCATCACACCGAAGGGCATCAGGATTTTGCCTTTCTGTTTCAACATGCCGGGAATGATCGTGTGCATCGGGCGTTTGCCGCCGCCAAACTCGTTCGGATGGCCTGATTGCAACGTAAATCCAGACCCGCGGTTTTGCAGCAGAATGCCGAATTTCTCAGAAGCGATACCCGATCCAAAGCTATGAAAGATCGAATAGATCAGCGATACCGCCATCCTGTCCCTGTCGACCACCGTGATATAAACCGTGTCCTTGTGGATGGCTTCGGTCAGTGGGGCAGCAGCGGGCATGGCATGGTTTGGATTGATAAGCTCTGCCAGCCGATCGGCTGTTGTCTGGTCCCAAAACCTGTCTGCGTGTGTCGTATGATCCGGATCGGCGATGAATCTGTTGCGGGCATCGTAGGCGAGTTTTGAGGCTTCGGCCTCGATATGCAGACGCTCTGCGGATAGCGGATCCATGGATCCGAGGTCAAAGTTCTTGAGGATATTCAGCAGCAAAAGGGCGGTTGCACCTTGGCCATTGGGCGGATGTTCCAGCAGGTCCAAGCCACGATAGTGCCCTGCGACCGGAACTGTAGGTGTGGCAGCGGTCGCGTCCAGATCTTCGGCTGTGTGTACCCCGCCCATGGCCGTCAGGGTCGAGATAATATCTTCAGCGACCTCGCCCGCGTAAAACGCCTCTCGTCCGTATTTGGCGATTCTGCGCAGCACTTCTGCCTGCCCGGCGGACCGGAACATGTCTCCGGTCTTTGGAACGTCTCCTTTCAGCAGATAGTGGTTCCTGGCTGCCCCCTGCAACGTGTTAGCACCCGGGCCCCAATCAAAAGCCACACGTGGGGCGACCGGCACGCCCTGGTCTGCATAGCGGATGGCGGGTTGCAGGATGGCGTCCAGCCCTAGTTTGCCCTCGGTTTCGGCCAGCTGGCAGAACGCCTCGACCGCGCCGGGAATGGTGACCGCATCCGGTGTATTGAGTGGAACTGCAGTCAGTCCCTTATCGCGCAAGCTGCCAGCGTTGGCTGCTGCCGGTGCCCGGCCAGAGCCGTTGAGGGCCCGAACCTCATCTTCTCCGGCGCGGTTGTACAGAACAAAGCAATCTCCGCCCAGGCCGGTCATTTGTGGTTCGCAAAATCCCAAAAGCACTGCCCCGGCGATGGCTGCGTCCATCGCGTTGCCACCTTGCTGTAGAATGCCAAGGGCCGCTTGGGCTGCCAGCGGGTGAGATGTGGCGCACATCCCTTCGGTCGAAAAAACTTCGGATCTGCCTGGTGCCTGAAAATCCCGCATTGCGCTGCCTTCCCGTGTGATCGCGCAGAAGGTATCGCGCGTCCGGGTATTGTCCAGTCAAATCAAAGGGGAAGTTCCTCGGCATCGTTCACTGGGTGGGGGCTGTGACATACGATGCCGAGGGAAGCTATCTGAGCTACAGTTAAGACTTTGATCTTTGTTTGCGGCGCTACAATGGTTCGAAAAGGGCCTTATTGTGACGTTTTATAGCCCTAATCCGCGTCGAGAAAACTGAATCGCAGTGACAACCGGTTGCAGCCTTCGCTACGGTCATAGCGGATTTCACTGGTCAGTTGGTGGATCAGAAACCATCCAAATCCCCCCTCGGGCAGGTCTTCACGTCTTTGCCCCAGAGGTGCAGGTGCACCTTCTGGTACGCGAAAACCAGGAAGGGGATTGCCGGTATCCGAGATGAGGATTTCCAACCAGTTCTGATGCAGGCGGCAGTGTACCTTTACGCTGGCGGGCGTGGTTCCGGCATAGGCGTGTTCAACGACATTGTTAATGGCTTCGGCCAGGGCAATTCTGACATCAGCCGCTTTGTGTGCAGGCAGCCCTTTAGACGACAGTGCCTGGCTCAACTTGGCAATGCCAGAACTTGCTTCGACCTCGGTCGCAGCGAAGCTCAAATCGAAACTGATGCCGTTACACATTAGCCTAGCGCCTGTTCAGTTTCTCCTTGTGTTCAATCCGGCGCACCGGACAGTGCGTCATCCATCGTTGGGTAAAGCTTGAACACTGTGTCCATGCGGGTAAGACGAAACACCTTTTCCACAAAAGGCTGAAGACCTGCCAGATCCAGGCGCCGTTCAGCCCCGAGTTGTTTCATGGCGGCGACAATGGCGCCCAAACCACTGGAATCGATAAATTCGACGCCGCTGAGGTCCAGAACCACACGCACAGACCCACCTTCGGTTTCCGTGCGCATGTTTTCTTTGAACTGAATGGCCATTGCGGCATCAATCCGGTTGGATTGTACAGTAATTATTTGAATATTTTTGGTCGTAGTACTCGACAGGCCCATACGTGACGGTCCTTTAACTGAAATCGCTCGTAGAAATACGCTAGACGGGAATTCTTACCATTCGGTATCCATTGAACGACAAGAATTTAGGAGCGCCCAGATGAAGCAAGTTGTAATCGCCGGAGCAGCACGTACCCCGATGGGTGGATTTCAAGGAATGTTCGATGGTGTTTCTGCCGCCGATCTGGGTGGAGCCGCGATCCGGGCCGCGCTGCAGGGTGCCGGTGCTGAAACGGTTGACGAAGTGCTGATGGGCTGCGTTCTGCCAGCCGGTCAGGGTCAGGCCCCTGCACGTCAGGCTGGGTTTGCAGCCGGTTTGGGCCAAGAGGTCCCGGCCACGACGCTCAACAAGATGTGCGGATCAGGGATGAAGGCTGCGATGATGGCCTTCGATCAGATCGCATTGGGCCATGCCAACACAATGATCGCAGGCGGGATGGAGAGTATGACGAACGCGCCCTACCTGTTGCCCAAAATGCGTGAGGGTGCGCGCTTGGGGCACGCTCAGGTCGTCGACCACATGTTTCTGGACGGGCTAGAGGACGCCTACGACAAAGGTCGTCTGATGGGCACCTTCGCCGAAGACTGTGCCGAGGCGTTCCAGTTCACCCGCGAAGCGCAGGACGAATACGCCCTGCAGTCTCTATCCAACGCGCTGGCCGCGCAGGACAGCGGCGCGTTCGACGGTGAAATCACTCCGGTAACCGTCCGCACAAGGAAAGGCGAGGTCACGCAGTCCGCGGACGAGCAGCCGAAAACCGCCCGCCCGGAAAAGATACCTTCGCTGAAACCGGCTTTTCGCAAGGGTGGAACGGTGACGGCGGCCAACGCGTCGTCGATCTCTGATGGGGCGGCAGCTCTGGTTCTGGCGTCAACTGAAGCCGCCGAAGCGCAAGGTCTCACGGTTCGGGCGCGCATTCTGGGTCATTCCTGCCATGCGCAGGCTCCGGGATTGTTCACGACTGCGCCAGTTCCCGCTGCGCAAAAGCTTTTGGCCAAAATCGGCTGGTCCAATGATGATGTGGATCTGTGGGAGGTAAACGAAGCCTTTGCCGTGGTGCCGATGGCATTCATGCATGAGATGGGTCTGACGCGTGACAAGGTAAATGTGAATGGTGGTGCATGCGCCCTGGGTCATCCTATCGGCGCTTCGGGGGCGCGTATCATGGTCACCCTGCTGAACGCGTTGGAAAAGCGGGATCTGAAACGCGGCGTGGCGGCGATCTGCATCGGTGGTGGAGAGGGCACTGCAATCGCGATTGAGCGCGTTTGACGCGGGGCCGATTCCACCATAGGTCCGGTGCTGTAGAACCTGTTTACAAGATCACTGACCGGACCCGCCCCCCATGACCGTTGATTACGATACGCTGACCAAGACAATCGTCGCCCTAACCGCAGGCGAGACAGATCAAGTTGCTCTGATGGCGACAATCGCCTGTGAAGTTCATCACGCCGATGATCGGTTTGACTGGACGGGGTTCTATCGCGTAACAGATCCGGGCATTTTGAAAATAGGCCCCTATCAGGGTGGTCACGGGTGTCTGGTTATTCCCTTCGGGCGCGGTGTCTGTGGTGCCGCGGCGCGGACCGGAAAGGTACAGTTGGTGGCGGATGTGCATGCGTTTTCAGGTCACATCGCCTGCGCCTCGTCTACGCAGTCCGAACTGGTGCTTCCGGTGCGCAATGCCTCGGGCGAGGTCATCGCGGTTTTTGACATCGACAGTGACCAGCCGGATGCGTTCACGGATGAGGACGCAGAAAAGCTGTCTGCCATATTGTCAAAGGCGTTTTCGGGCGAGTTAAGAGGGGCCTGACGCAAAATCGGCCCGTCTGTTAGACTGGAATGGACACTAATTGCGACTGGCCAAGGCATGATCCCGGACCAATTCACCACAGAGCGGCTTGCCGTCTGCCACTGGCAAGTGGAAGTCTCTGAAGCTGGTCGCCTTTCAGCGTTGACGGCCGAGTTGGCAGCCGTCCTGACACCAGCGGTTCTTGAGCCCCTGCCGCCTTCGATGCAGGTCGAAGAAACGCCCAGCGGGATGACCGACTGGATAGCGGCACGCAAGACCGAAAGCGATGTTCTTCTTGTTCGGCTAAGGCAAAATAATCAGCTGATCGGACTGCTGATACTGGCCTCAGAACCCGAAGATCAGGCCGCACCAACCATCCACCTTGGATATCTGTTTGCCGAACGAGCCTGGGGCTGTGGCTATGCAACCGAACTTGTGTCCGGCTTTATCGTGGCCTGCGGCACGAGCCGCGCCATTCGGGTTTTGGCCGGGGTCGAGCACAGCAATCCCGCCTCTGCCCGTGTGCTACAGAAATCGGGGTTCACGCGATCCTCAGCTCACTCCACCGACGATACCGATATGTATGTCTGCGACATTTCCTAGATCCCATCGGGATCTTACGTGGCTTGCGGATCAAGCCAACTACAGAATGTCAGGCAGAATTTCCGTGATTAGGAAATATGCCAGCCCGACCTGAGTCGCAAAGATCGCAAATAGCGACAGGGAAAACCGGCCATTTCGGGACTTGTGATTGAAAATCCAACGCCCGACCAGGGCACCGGGACTGCCGCCCAGTGCAGCCAGCCACAATAGCCTGCGTTCCGGAACCCGGCTTTTTCTGCGTCTGGCGCGCATCTTGTCCCAGCCAAAGGCCAGCAAAGTCAGGCCGTTGATGACCCACAGGTATATAACCGCAATCCACATAGCTGACGGATAGCTAAATGCGTCGATTTTCCCAAGTGAAAAAATGCTTGGAATTTTCACCGATTCGCGGCATCGTGAAAAACACGAGGAAAATTTCACCAGATATCGGAGAGTTCGGTGAACAGCCAAGCCCCCCACAGTGCAACGCTCGGAGCCGACATTCGCGCATTGCGTAAGGCGCGTGGGTTGACGCTGACCGAGATCGCAGAGCGGTTGAACCGGTCGGTCGGATGGCTCAGCCAGGTTGAACGCGACAAGTCCGAACCGTCAATTTCAGACCTGCGTCAGATCGCGGAATGTCTGGGTGTGCCGATGTCCATGCTGTTCGCCCATTCTGCCGCCCCCGCCAATGAACAAGGCTATGTCGTGCGCGCCGGGTCGCGCCGCCCTATGGGGTCGGGCGAAGAAGGTCTGATCGAGGAACTGCTGTCACCCGATCTGACTGACGATTTTGAGATGGTGCATTCCACCTTTGAGCCGCATTCCAAGATGCAGAATCCGGCGGACCGCCCCACGCAAGAGGTTGGCTATGTGATTTCCGGTCAGTTGAATCTGACCATCGGCGCGCAAAGCTTTTCGGTTGGGCCCGGTGACAGTTTTCGGATCAAGAACGAACCCTATATTTGGGCGAACCCTCATGATGAGCCTGCTGTGGTCATCTGGGTCATCGCACCTCCGGTGTACTGATGAGTTTCGAGGCCTGGACCATATTCGCGCTGTTCTGGGTGGTGTTTGTAACCACACCGGGGCCTAACGCGGTGAACTGTATCTCGAACGGGATGAGCCTGCCCTTCGCAAAAGCGATGCTGGGTGTCTTGGCGATCCTGACCCAAGCCAGCGCCTTTTTGGTTTTGTCGGCGCTTGGGGTGACGGCCTTGATCGCGGCCTCACCCACCGGATTCTTCATCGCCAAGCTGGTGGGCGCAGGGTTTCTGATCTGGCTGGGTGTCCGAGGCTGGAAGGCTGCAGCAAATCCCGCCCCTATTTCCGAACGCCCTGCACGGCATGTCTATCTGCACGCGCTGGCCGTCGCGACAATCAACCCCAAAAGCGTCGCGGGTTATCTTGCTGCATTCTCGCAATTCGTGCAGCCGGATGTGCCGATCTGGGAGCAAATGTTGGTCATCATGCCAACGGCGCTGATCATCACAACGCTCAGCTACATCGGGTTCACTCTTCTAGGTGCGCTTATGGGGCGGGCCGCGCTGGGGGCCGTGTTCAACATCTGGGTGCGCCGGGTCATGGCCACCTGTTTCATCATTTATGGCGTGTTGCTGGGCACCACCAGCGCGCCAGCAGCAAGGGGATAAGCGAAATGCATACAGGTTCCTGTCTGTGCGGCTCGGTTGCGTTCAAGATCGAAGGCGATCTTCCTGCCGCCTCGGCCTGCCATTGCGGTCAATGCCGCAAACAGTCGGGTCATGTCTGGGCCTCGACCTCGGCCCATCAAGACGACATCACCTTCACCGCCAGCGATACGCTGAGCTGGTTTCGTGCTACCGACATCGCCCGACGGGGATTTTGCAACGCCTGCGGCTCTTATCTGTTCTGGCAGCATAAGGACGAAGACCGGATTGCCATTGCTATGGGGGCGCTGGATGCACCCACCGGACTGACCCTCGCCCGCCATATATTTGTGGCTGACAAAGGCGATTACTACGACATCACGGACGATCTGCCTCAAGAGGCACAGTAACAGGGACTGAAAGACATGAGTGATTTTCCGACAAAAGCCCGCGTGGTTATTATCGGTGGCGGAGTGGTGGGGACATCGTCCCTGTATCATCTGGCCAAAAAGGGCTGGACCGATTGTGTTCTGCTGGAGAAAAACGAGCTGACCGCCGGGTCGACCTGGCATGCAGCTGGCAACGTGCCGACCTTTTCGACCTCTTGGGCGATCATGAACATGCAGCGCTATTCGACCGAGCTTTATGCGCGGCTGGGTGAAGAGGTCGACTATCCGATGAACTATCACCAGTCCGGCTCAATCCGGTTGGCCCATTCGAAAGAGCGGGTGCAGGAGTTCGAGCGGGCAATGGCGATGGGCCGTTATCAGGGCATCGAGATGGAGATGTGGTCACCCGAACAGGCCAAAGAGCATTACCCGTTCCTGGAAACTCATGACCTTGAAGGTGTTCTGTTCGACCCGACCGATGGCGATATCGACCCGGCGCAGCTGACCCAGGCACTGGCCAAGGGTGCGCGCGACATGGGGGCGAAGATCCTGCGTTTCTGCCCGGCCACGGGTGTGACCCAGAAGGAAGACAAGACCTGGATCGTGCATACTGACAAGGGCGATATCGAAGCGGACCACGTGGTCAATGCCGCCGGGTATTACGCCCAGCGCGTGGGTGAATGGTTCAAGCCCTTCGGCGGTCGCACCGTTCCGGCCATGGTGATGAGCCACCAGTACCTGCTGACCGACGAAGTGCCCGAGATCGAGGAATGGTCCAAGGCCAATGGCGGTAAAAAGCTGCCGCTGCTGCGCGACGTGGATATCTCCTATTACCTTCGGCAGGAGAAGAACGGATTCAACCTCGGCCCCTATGAGCCCAACTGCAAGGGCCACTGGATGACCGAGGATGATCCGATGCCCGAGGATTTCAGTTTCCAGCTATGGAATGATGATCTGGACCGGATCGAAGACATCGTCACCGACGCGATGGAGCGGGTGCCGCTGATGGGGACCTCGGGAGTGGGCCGGGTGATCAACGGGCCCATCCCCTACGCGCCGGACGGGCTGCCGCTGGTTGGCCCGATGCCGGGCGTGGCCAACGCGTTTGAGGCGCATACTTTTACCTTCGGCATCGCGCAGGGCGGTGGTGCCGGCAAGGTGCTGGCCGAATGGATCGTCGATGGCGCAACTGAGTGGGATATGTGGGCCGTCGATCCGCGCCGTTACACCGATTACACCGATCAGGATTACTGCAACCAGAAGGGGCTTGAGGTCTATGGCAACGAATACGCCATGCATTTCCCGCACCATGAATGGCCCGCCGCGCGCGACAAAAAGCTGTCGCCTGTCCACACCAAGGTCAAGGAATTGGGCGGCGTGATGGGGCCCTATAACGGCTGGGAACGCGCCAACTGGTTTGCGCAACCGGGCGACGATACCTCTGAAGAAGCGACCCATACCTGGGGCCGTTCGGGGCCATGGGAGAAGCGGATCAAGGAAGAGTGCGAGGCTGTCCGTGATCATTGCGGCGTATTGGACTTGCCTGGATTTTCGCGTTTCATCGTAAAAGGTGAGGGTGCCGCCGAGGCGCTGCGGTCGCTGGTCACCGGCGGTTTGCCCAAGGTGGGTCGCATCAACCTGGTCTATATCTCAGATGGTCGCGGCCGGATCCTGACCGAAATGTCCTGTATCCGCCTCGGCGATGACGAGTTCGTCATGATCACGGCCGCTACAGCGCAATGGCATGACCGCGATATCCTGACCGAGGCAATGCCCACTGGCGTCACCGTCGAGGATGTCACCACCACTCGTGACACGCTGATCGTGACAGGTCCAAAATCGCGCGACATTCTGGCGGGGCTGAGCGATGCGGACCTGTCGAGTGGCTGGCTGACCCATCAAACGGCCACGGTTGCAGGTCAGCCCGCATTCCTGATCCGCGTCTCGTTTGCAGGAGAACTTGGCTGGGAGGTTCACGCGCTGAACGACCATATGCCCGCGATCTATGGCGCGATCCTTGACGCTGGTGCCAAACCGTTCGGGATGTACGCCCTGAACTCTCTGCGCATCGAAAAGGGTTATCGGGCCTGGAAAGGCGATCTGTCCACTGATTACTCTCTGTTGGAAGGCGGGTTGGAACGGTTCGTCAAACTTGACAAACCGCAGGACTTCCCCGGCAAGGCCGCGATCCTGAACGAAAAGCAGCAGGGCGTGAAAAAGGTGTTTGCCACTATGTTGGTTGAGGCAGGTGACGCGGATGCGCCCTACATGTCCTGTATCTGGCACAACGGCGAGATCGTTGGCGAAACCACCTCGGGCGCTTGGGGGTATCGCGTTGGCCAATCCATTGCGCTGGGCATGATCCGTCCCGAATTGGCGGTGGCAGGTACCGAGCTTGAAATCGAAATCTTCGGTGAAAAGCGACGCGCCGTGGTTCAGGACGATAAACCGCTCTGGGATCCAGAAAACGAGCGGCTGCGCGCCTGATCGCCCGAAGGAGACCTGCATGAGCACGCGTTATTCAAAACGGGGGCCCGGAGAGGGCCTCAATTATGACTGGGAAAATGACCACACATTTGTGAAGGTTTCGACCCGGGATACTGATGGCGCCTATACGCTCATGGAAGACAATCTGAAGGCCAGCTTTGCGCTTGGCCTTCATCGCCATGAAACCTATGCCGAAAGCTTCTATTTTCTGGAAGGCGAAGTGGATTTCTATGTTGATGGCGACTGGCATCGCTGTGGGCCGGGCAGCACGATGCATGTGCCGCCCGGTGTGTCGCATGCCTGCCGCGTTGCTGGAAATGCACCTGCTAAGATGCTGATGATTTTCCAGCCTGCCGGTTTTGACGGATTCCTTGCTGAACTGGCCAAGATGACCGAGGCGGACTTCGCCGATGAGGCGAAAATGGCCAAATTGAACGCGCGGTATGACATTGTCCCGATGGGCTCTGTGCCGCCTCATCCCGATGACGAGGTTTGATCATGACACTGCCTAAAACGATGTCCGGTGTATTCCTGACCTGTCACGGCGGGCCCGAGGCGCTGGAATGGCGTGACGATATACCCGTCCCAACCCCTGCGCCGGGGCAGGTTCTGGTCCGTGTGGCCGCAGCCGGGGTGAACAACACCGATATCAACACCCGTATCGGCTGGTATTCCTCGGACGTGACCGGCGCCACAGATGCCGTGGATCAAGAGGTCGAAGCCGGAGGCTGGGGCGGCGCGTTGAACTTCCCGCGCATTCAGGGCGGTGACCTTTGCGGCATCGTCGAAATCGCAGGACCCGAGACCGGGTTCACCCCGGGCCAGCGCGTGACCTGCCCGATCAACCTGCCACGTCCGCGACCGGGCAACCCAACAGGCTTCATCGTGCTTGGGTCCGAGATTGACGGCGCCTTTGCGCAATATTGTCTGGTGCAGGCCGATGACCTTTACGATGTCAGCGCCTCACCCCTGTCCGATATTGAAATTGCCGCCATCCCCTGCGCATTCGGAACTGCCGAGGCTTTGCTGACCCGATCCGGTGTGACTGCCGGGCAAAAAGTGCTGATCACCGGCGCATCCGGTGGCGTCGGCCTTGCCGCTGTGCAACTGGCGGCGCTGCGCGGTGCCTCGGTTTGGGGCGTGACCGGTGCGGCCAAGGCCGAAGCGGTGAAAAGCCAGGGCGCGACCGCCACGTTCGACCGGGATGCGTCGCTGCCCACCGACATGTTCGACGTGGTCATTGACGTGGTGGGCGGGCCTGCATGGGCTGACCTGATCCTGGCGCTGAAACCCGGCGGTCACTATGCCGTTGCGGGTGCGATTGCTGGCCCGATGGTTCAAGCCGATCTGCGGGATATCTATCTGCGCGACATCACCATTCACGGCAGCACCCATCAGCCGTTCGAGGTCTTCGGTCGCCTGGTCGAACTGATGAATGCGGGGCGGATCAAACCGCTGATTTCAAAAACCTATCCGCTGAAAGACATTGCGACGGCGCAAGAGGATTTTCAGTCAAAAACGTTTCCGGGAAAACTGGTTCTGGTTCCCTGAGGAGGTTCATCAATGGCAGACATAACCCTTCTGGATGGGTCTATCGGGCAGGAACTGGTCAAACGCAGCGGCGATGCGCCGACGCCTTTGTGGTCGACCCGGGTGATGATGGACCATCCCGAGTTGGTCGGGGATGTGCATGCGGATTATTTCTCACGCGGTGCGACGGTGGCCACGACAAATACCTATGCTGTTCACCGGTCGCGTCTGGACCGTGTCGGCTTGGGTGATCAGCTGCCAGATCTGATCGAGGCGGCCCTGTCGCAGGCCGAGCGTGCGCGCCCGGCGGGTAGGCGCATCGCTGGGGCTTTGGGTCCGCTTCTCGCCTCTTACCGGCCGGACCTGAATCCAGAGGTCGAAGAGGCGGCAGAGAAATTCTCCGAACTGGTGGCGATGATGGCAGATCGCGTTGATCTGTTCCTGATCGAAACCGTGTCGTCGGTGCAAGAGGCCGAAGGCGCGTTGCGTGGAACGGAACAGGCAGACAAGCCGGTCTGGCTGGCGCTGTCCGTGATGGATGATGATGGGACGCGGCTGCGGTCGGGTGAGCCATTGTCGGGAATAGCATCTTTGGTTGATCGCTTTACGCCTGAGGCCGTGCTGATCAACTGCTCACGCCCGGAGGCGGTGCCTGCTGCGCTGAATATTATCGCTACCTTCGGGCGTCCGTTTGGGGCATATGCCAATGGCTTCACCGGGATTACCCAGGAATTTCTGCAAGACGCCCCAACCGTTGATGCGCTGCAACAGCGCCACGACCTTGGGCCGGATGAATATGCTGATCAGGCGATGGGGTGGGTGGCGCAGGGTGCAACTATCATCGGCGGATGCTGCGAAGTCGGTCCCGATCACATTCAGCGACTGGCAGATCGGCTATGCGCTGCTGGCCACAGCATCGTCTGAAGGGGGGTAAAGATGCGGCAACGACCAGATAGCTTGACCGACAAGGCGCAGACACATTTCGATGTTCTGGTCGCGCCAGGCTATGTGCTGTTGGAACTTGCCGCATTGATTGAGGTTCTGAGGCTGGCCAACCGCGTCTGCCCCAACCCGCCCTTCAGCTTTACCTATCGGTCTCTGAAAGGTGGGCCCGTTGCCAGCAGCAGCGATGCGACGGTCCAAACTGAACCCGTATCAACCCATCCCAAGGCGGATTATCTGTTTGTGATTGGAAATTCCGACCCTGACCACCCCGATCTGTCCATCGGACGGGTTGTATCGGACTATACGTTCCGAGGCGCTCAGGTCTTTTTGCTGGCCGAAGCCGCCAGCCGCTATATTGACGAATTCGGCTCCGCAGACATGGCGACCCATTGGGAAAACGCCTCTTTCCTGAGTGAACGCGGGGCCCGGTTCGAGGCGAAGCTGTCGATAGCCACAGAACAGGGCCCGGTCGTGACCTGCGCAGGGATGGAGGCGACAACCGATGTTGCTTTGTCCGTGATCGGACGCCACATCTCGGGGCCTGCCAAGATGACGGTGGCCAATATCATGCTGCACGAAAACATCCGCGACTTTTCATCGATGCAGCCTTTCTCGGGGGCGCAACTGACAGCTACAGGGGACGCCAAGCTGGATCAATGTATCAAGCTGATGCAAGCCAATATCGAAGACCCCTTACCCATCCAGCAGATTGTCGAGGCGTTAAATCTTTCGAACCGGTCGCTTGAGCGAAAATTCAAAGCTTTCTTTGGCACCAGTCCAAACGGTTTCTATCGCGAGATGCGGCTGGCGAAGGCTAACAACCTGCTGCTGAACACCACGATGAGCGTTCGGGAAATCGGTCTGGCCTGCGGCTTTCCGAACGGTTTCTCCTCGGTTTACAAAAGCTTTTTCGGGGTCACGCCCTTTGTTCTGAGGCGCGAAAGACGGGCTGCGTCACATAGGTGAAAATCGCCTATAACATGACGCTTTCGGTGCATTTATTGCCGATCTTCCATGGCAACGTGCCCAAAACCTGATTCAGCGGAGACCTCAGGATGGTTGATCTTCCAAACAAAGCCCGAGTTGTCATCATCGGCGGCGGCGTCATCGGATGCTCGGTCGCCTATCATCTGACCAAGAAAGGTTGGAGTGATGTTGTGCTGCTTGAACGCAAGCAGTTGACCAGCGGCACCACATGGCATGCGGCGGGTCTGATCGCTCAGCTGCGGGCCTCGTCCAACATGACCAAACTGGCGAAATACACGCAGGAGCTTTACGGCGCGCTGGAAGAGGAAACCGGTGTGTCCACCGGGCTTAGGCGCTGTGGATCGATCACCGTGGCGTTGACCGAGGAACGCCGTGAAGAGATCTATCGCCTGGCCGCCATGGCCCGCGCCTTTGGCGTCGAGGTCGAAGAGATTTCCAATGACCGCGTCAAAGAGATGTATCCGCATCTGAATGTCGAAGACGTCAAGGGCGCGGTCTATCTTCCGCTGGACGGGCAGGGTGACCCGGCCAATATCGCGCTGGCCCTGGCTAAGGGCGCGCGGCAACGCGGTGCCATTACCAAGGAACGAGTGAAGGTCACCGACATCACTAAACAAGGTCGCACTGTGACCGGTGTGGACTGGGTTGCCGATGACGGCAGCGCTTCGGGTCATATTGAATGCGACATGGTGGTGAACTGTGCCGGCATGTGGGGGCACGAGGTCGGCCGCATGGCCGGTGTGAACGTCCCGCTGCACGCCTGCGAACATTTCTACATCGTCACCGAAGGCATTGACGGGCTTTCGCAACTGCCGGTTCTGCGAGTGCCCGATGAATGCGCCTATTACAAGGAAGATGCCGGTAAAATCCTGCTGGGCGCGTTTGAGCCCAATGCCAAACCTTGGGCGATGAAGGGCATCCCGGACAGTTTCGAATTCGATCAGCTGCCCGAAGATTTTGATCATTTCGAGCCCATTCTAGAAGCGGCGTGTAACCGGATGCCGATGTTGGCCGAGGCGGGCATTCATACCTTTTTCAACGGCCCTGAATCCTTTACTCCGGATGACGCTTATCATCTGGGTCTCGCGCCCGAGATGGACAATGTCTGGGTCGCAGCGGGCTTCAACTCGATCGGCATTCAATCTGCGGGCGGTGCGGGCATGGCGCTGGCGGAATGGATGGATAGCGGCGAGAAACCGTTTGATCTGGGCGATGTGGATATCAGCCGGATGCAACCGTTTCAGGGCAATAAGCAATATCTGTTTGAGCGTTCGAAAGAGACGCTGGGCCTGCTCTATGCCGACCACTACCCCTATCGCCAGAAAGCCACTGCGCGCGGTGTTCGGCGCACCCCGTTCCATCACCATCTGAAAGAGCAGGGCGCGGTGTTTGGTGAACTGGCGGGCTGGGAGCGTGCAAACTGGTACGCAAATCCGGGGCAGGAGCGCGAATACCAGTACAGTTGGAAACGTCAGAATTGGTTCGAGAACTCAGCTGCTGAACACCGCGCGGTGCGCGAGAATGTGGGCATGTACGACATGTCTTCTTTTGGCAAGATTCGCGTTGAAGGACCGGATGCCGAGGCGTTCATGAACTATATCGGGGGCGGCGATTATTCGGTGCCGAACGGCAAGATCGTCTATACCCAGTTCCTAAACCGCACCGGCGGGATCGAGGCGGATGTGACGGTGACCCGTCTGACCGAGACCGCCTATCTGGTCGTGACCCCGGCGGCGACGCGGCTGGCGGACCAGACCTGGATGATGCGCCATGTAGGTAGCTTCAGCGTGGTCATAACCGATGTCACCGCTGGCGAAGGCGTTTTGGCCGTGATGGGCCCCAATGCGCGCGCTTTGCTGGAAAAGGTCTCGCCGGCGGATTTCTCGAACGCGACCAACCCCTTTGGCACCGCACAAGAGATTGAGATTGGCATGGGCCTGGCCCGCGCTCATCGGGTGACCTATGTGGGCGAGCTGGGATGGGAGATCTACATGTCCGCCGATATGGCGGGCCATGTGTTCGAGACGCTGCATGAGGCCGGTCAGGACATGGACCTGAAACTCTGTGGCATGCACATGATGGACAGTTGCCGGATCGAAAAGGGTTTTCGCCATTTTGGTCATGACATCACGTGCGAGGACAACGTCGTGGATGCCGGGCTTGGTTTTGCGGTCAAGGTGGACAAAGGCTGTGACTTTATCGGGCGCGAAGCAGTGATTGCCCGCAAGGAAAGCGGGCCCAAAAACCGTCTGGTTCAGTTCCGCCTGACCGACCCGGAACCGCTGTTGTTCCATAATGAACCGATCGTGCGGGACGGGGAATATGTCGGTTATCTCAGCTCGGGCAATTATGGTCATACTTTGGGTGGCGCTATTGGTATGGGCTATGTGCCCTGCGAGGGTGAGAAGGCGGCGGATCTTCTGGGGTCAACCTATGAGATTGACGTGTGCGGCGTGAAGGTAATGGCCGAGGCATCGTTGAAACCGATGTACGATCCGAAATCCGAACGCGTCAAAGTGTAATCAAATTGTCGGAGCGCTGCGGCGCTCCGGCTTTGTTCTGGTCTCACATATCAAATATCCTGATGGGTTGCTTCACAGTTTTCGCGGTTCCCAAGTATGTCCGGGTTGCCGTAAAGACGACCGGTATTCCCGGAGATCCGCAATGGCTGACGCAACACCCACACAAAATGCCGATACGCCAAAAGGACTTGTTCTGGCGGTAACGGCCTATGTTTTGTGGGGCTTCTTGCCCATATACATGAAGGCGATGGCCCATATCGCGCCGGTAGAGGTTGTGGCGCATCGTATCATCTGGTCTGTACCCGTTGCCGGACTATTGCTGATCGCACTGGGGCGGACGCGGGATCTGAAGTCAGCTTTGCGCGATCCCAAGATGCTGGGCATGGCCTGTCTGACGGCTGCATTGATATCGGTGAACTGGGCGATCTATGTCTGGGCCATAGCCAGTGGGCATGCGCTGGACGCAGCGCTGGGCTATTACATAAATCCGCTGTTCAGTATCGCGCTGGGCGCGGTGCTGCTGCGCGAACCATTGAACCGGACGCAGCTGATTGCTGTTGGGTTGGCCGCAGCCGGGGTGTTGTTTCTTGTTGTAGAGGCCGGAAGCCTGCCTTGGGCGGCGCTGGGGCTTATGTTCAGCTGGGGGTTGTACGCCTTCTTCAAACGCTCACTCCCCATCGGGCCAAATCAGGGGTTCTTGCTGGAAGTGCTGATCCTGCTGATCCCCGCATTGGTTTATGTGACTTGGCTGGGGGTCAACGGGACGGGGCATTTCGGGCTGGTCGCAACCGACACCATGCTGCTGGCCGCGGCCGGGGTGGTGACCGCCGTGCCGCTGTTGATCTATGCCAATGGCGCCAAGCTGGTGCGCCTGTCGACGATGGGCATCCTGCAATATATCGCGCCGACCATGATTTTTGTGACTGCCATCGCGGTTTTTGGAGAGCAGATTGACCGTGGTCGCTTGATTGCGTTTCCGCTGATCTGGGCCGCACTTGTGGTCTATTCGATCCCGATGATCCGGCAGATACGCGCTCAGGCCTGACGCAACAATTCGGCGGCCTTCTGCGCCCAGATCGCATAGGCTTTGGGGCTGGGATGATACCCATCCGAGGCGGCCAGCGCCGGGTCGTCGGGCAGATCAATCGACAAATGGCGGATCTGAGGGAAGCCGGTCGCAATCTGTTGCAGGCCTTGGTCCAGGCGGGCTGCCTGACGCCCCAGCACCCAGGCAAGCGGTTGAGGCAAGGCGGGAAACCGACCCATCTGGGGAACGGCCGTTACAACGACACGCCGGGCTCCAAGCTGGTCGGTGATCAGGTGCATCATACGGGATTGGTGTTCGACAAACCGCTTTTTAGTGACGCCACGGGTGACGTCATTGACGCCAAGCGCCGTAATGGCGGCATCAAATTGATCTGTCAGACCGTCAAGGCGTTTCAGTGTATCTAGCGTTGTATGCCCTGTCGTAGCCTCGAGCCGCCATTCGACACTGTGGCTTTTTGCTAGTTGTGCGACCAACTGCCCGGACAAAGCCTGCGCCTGGGTGCCAGCGCCAACACCTGCTGCCGAGCTGTCGCCTGCGATTAGCAACCGCAAACGCGGGCCGCGCCCTTCACGGCCTTCGCGCGGCCCGGTCGGTTCGGGCAGGAACCGCGCCTTTCGTCGAACTGAAATCCCCTGTGCCGCCAATAGTGGCAACAGCGGTAGTCTCAGAAACTGATCAGCTCCGATCCGGGCAGGCTTGGTCAACCCAAAGCGTCCTTAAAATTGATAAAGCGAGGGTCTTTTGCCACGCGTGCCATCATCTCGGTGCGCAGGGCTGCAATAGTTTTAAGTGGGCGCATGACCACTTCGAACTTTTCGATCAAGCCTTCATCATTCAGCCGGATCAAGTCCACACCAACCGCATCCAGATCACCAACCTTGCACTGAAATTCCAGCGCCCAGTCTTTGCCTTCACCCATGATCCGACGATAGCTGAAGTCCGAGAATACCTGCCCCACATGCCCCAGCAGAGCCGCCACGGGTTCGCGCCCGGCCCAGGTGCTGTAGTAGGTCGGCGGCAGAAAACGCACGTCTTCGGCCAGAAACTCGTGAATCAGACTTTCATCGCCTTTTGTGATGACATCTTTTAGTTGTTCGATTGTCGGGTGCATGGTTTCTCCTCCGAGTTGTCGCATGATTTGCTGAACTATTCAGTTCAGGCAAGCACGACGTTGCGGGAGGTTGTCGCTTGCGATAGGCAGACCCGCATGAGCGAGACCTACGATCCCCCGAAAACACCGCTGGATGTGCTGCACGAAGATGCGCATCTGATTGTGGTGAACAAGCCCTCGGGGCTTTTGTCCGTACCGGGTCGCGGAGAGCATCTGGCCGATTGTCTGTTGACCCGTGTGCAGGCGGCGTTCCCGCAAGCCCTGCTTGTGCACAGGTTGGATCGCGACACTTCGGGCGTGATGGTTTTTGCCCAAACCCCTCATGCTCAGCGCAATCTGAGCATGCAGTTCGAACAGCGTCAAACTCGTAAGACCTATATTGCCCGCGTCTGGGGCATGGTAGAGTCAAAGACCGGAACTGTTGATCTGCCGTTGATTGTAGACTGGCCCAACAGGCCGCTGCAGATGGTGTGCCATGACACTGGCAAGCCTGCGGTGACGGATTGGCGCGTGGTCAAATATGAAGGCAACACTACCCGCATACGCCTGTTCCCGAAAACCGGGCGCTCGCACCAGCTGCGGGTTCACATGCTGGCGCTGGGCCATCCGATTTTGGGTGATCCGTTCTATGCAAAAGGTGAGGCGCGGGCCTTCCCGCGCCTGATGTTGCATTCCGAGGAATTGCGGTTGAAAAGCCCCGATAGCGGGGCGTCGATGAAGTTTCGCGCAAATGCCGAGTTCTAGAGTCAGGCGGGGTTGGTCCAAAGCAGTTTGAGATTGCCCAGTGAAAATCGTCTGACCCGTTTCCTAGGAGCGCAGGGCTGTCGGCTGGCCATGATCTCGCGTTCGATTTCAAAGGCGCGCAGGGTATGGTCCTGGGACCAGCGTCCCAGTTGCAGTGTCATCATTACGTGATTGTCGAGGCTGGGCATCAGTAATCTCCTGTGAATTGTTGAACCAGCATCCCGCATCACTCCTGACAGCGCGTTGTCAGGGGGGTGTGCTAAGGTGTCAGCAGAGAAACCGGAGTTTGCCATGCGCCGTTCGTCCCGCCTGTTTGAAATCATCCAGATTCTGCGTGCCGCCGACGCTCCGGTTACCGCTGAGATGCTGGCGCAAAAGCTCGAAGTCTCGGTGCGCACGGTGTATCGCGACATCGCGGCACTGCAGGCCCAACGCACACCGATCGAGGGCGAAGCCGGCGTCGGGTATCTGATGCGGCGGGGCTATGACTTGCCACCACTGAACTTCGACGCTGAAGAGGTCGAGGCGCTTTGGGTCGGTCTGTCAATGCTGGCACGGACCGGCGACAGTACCCTGCAGGAAGCCGCCAAACGCATTTGCCGGAAAATAGAAGGCCTGCGCGCAAGTCCCGACTGGTTGCAGGTCGCGCCTTGGGGGGCTCCGGTTGATGATCCGGCCAAGGGCTGTATCCCGGTCGTGAATTACCGCGAAGCCATCCGGGACGAGCGCAAACTTCGCCTCACATATGTCAGCTCGCAAGACGTTCGCTCCGAACGGGTCGTCCGTCCGGTTGCCCTGATCTATCACATCGAGTGCACGATGCTGGTTGCGTGGTGCGAATTGCGCAACGGTTTTCGCCATTTTCGGACCGATCGCGTCTGGGCCTGCGAAATGGTTGACGATCATTTCTGCGGCCAAGGGCAGCCGCTGCGGGAGATCTGGCAGGAGCAGAACCAATGGGGTTCCCCTGCCGAGGCCCATTGAACGGCGGGTATTCGCCGATATCACCTGATTGTTGCTTGAGCCTGCGGGGGGGCAGCGCGATATACTGTGCCAAATAATGGGACCCGGCAAACGGGCCTCTGAGCAGAAGGTGATATCATGACGATTTCCAAGCTTGTTGTTTCTGCTGGGCTTTGCTCGGCCTTGTTCTTGGCGGGCTGCACCGACCCCGGAACGCTGAACTTGCCCTCGGACCCCAACCAAAATACCAAACAGGGTGCGCTTTTGGGTGGGTTGGTTGGTGCCGGTGTCGGGGCCATTGCGAACGACTCGGATCCGCTTTTGGGTGCGCTGGCTGGTGGTGCAATCGGTGCAGCAGGTGGCGGCCTTATCGGCAATCAACTGGACCGCCAGGCGGCTGAGTTGCGCCAGCAGTTGGCAAATGACGGCATCACAATCGTCAACGCGGGCGACCGCCTGATTGTTACCGTCCCCAACGACATCACCTTTGACACCGACAGCTCGACCGTGCGGCCTGCATTGCGTTCTGATTTGGTCCGGGTGGGTCAGAACTTGGTGAGATATCCCAACTCGGCCGTTCAGGTCATTGGCCATACGGACAGTGATGGCGAAGCCTCTTATAATCAGGCCCTATCTGAGCGTCGGGCTAGGTCCGTGGCGGATGTTCTGCAAGCCAATGGTGTGAACGGGGCCCGTATCAGCACCATCGGTTTGGGTGAGAACCGACCTGCGGCCTCGAATCTCACACCCGAAGGGAAGGCGCGGAATCGTCGGGTTGATATCGAAATCATCCCCAACGGCAACACCTGATGTGATCGGGCACCGTCAAGGTGCCCGTTTTTGCACATTGACTGCGCGTCAAGTGGGCTTTGGCTGGCGGTGATCAGGGGCTACCTTCTGGAAAACGCCTGAACGGAGACCTTTTATGTCCGAACCGATCCTTCTGAGCCTGTCAGGTTCGCTGCGCCAAAATGCCACAAACCGAAAACTGCTTCGCGAGGCGGCGCGGCTGTTTGAGCCGGGCACTCATATCGAGGCTGACTTGAACTTGCCATTATATGACGGTGATCTTGAAGAAGGCGAAGGGGTTCCCGAGACCGTCCAGATTTTGGCGGATCAGATTGCCCGTTCGGATGCGGTCATCATTTCGACGCCGGAATATAATAAAGCGCCGTCAGGTGTGTTGAAGAATGCGCTGGACTGGGTCAGCCGCACCAAGGACAAGCCTTGGGCAGGCAAGCCGGTTGCGGTGATGTCTGCCGCTGCGGGCCGTGCCGGCGGGGAACGTGCACAGATGATACTGCGCAGCTATATGGTTCCGTTCCAGACGCGCATCTTGCAAGGGCCGGAAATTCATCTGGCCGACAGTTCGAACGAATTCGACGCGCAGGGCAAGCTGGTTAACGAACGCTATGAAAACGCCCTTCGGACCTTGATGAAGAACTTGCGGTCAGAGGCCGGTTTCTGAAACTGCCGGTTTGCTTGCCCGTATGGGGCAGGCCGCCTAATCTTGCGCTATGTCGATGGAAATTCAGACAGATGTGATGGACGCAGCCCGTGCTGGCGCGTTGCAGGTGGCGCTTGGGAAACAGGCAACTGTGAGGGGCGGCACTGCGTTGCCGCCGTTCTTTCATCACCTGTATTTCTGGACTCCGCAGCCACCCGGCCAACTTGGGCGCGACGGACATCCCAAAGTCGGGGGCCTGATCCCCGATATGGGCCTACCCCGCAGAATGTGGGCAGGCGGACGCTTGGAGTTTTTCGCGCCTCTGATAGCAGGTCAGTTAGCCGAACGGCGATCGCTATGTGAAAGTTCGAGTTCGAAATCGGGACGCACCGGCCCCTTGGGCTTTGTCACGTTGCGCCACGAGGTTTGGCAGGGCGGTGCGCTGCGCCTGACCGAATGGCAGGATCTGGTTTACCGCCAAGACCCCTCGGCAGATACGGCCACCCCTCCGGCACCACTGGCCAGGCAGGATGAAACCGAACATCGCGAGCTGTCCTTCGACAGCACAATGCTGTTTCGCTACTCGGCCCTGACATTTAACGGACACCGTATTCACTATGACATCGACTATGCCCGTGATGTCGAAGGATATGCCGGGCTGGTCGTGCATGGCCCGCTTTTAGCGCAGCACCTGATGTTGTTTGCGGAAGATGTGATGGGCCCATTGGCGCAGTTTTCTTTCCGCGCAACCTCGGCATTGATGCATTTCGAAACTGCGAGCCTGTGCCGGAAGGGCAATACCCTGTGGGTGCGTGCGGCAGACGGGCGCCAATGTATGATTGCCGAAGCCTCAGCCTAAATGTTTCTGCATGGTAATCGAGGTCGCCCGGGTGAACCCGGGATGCGCCGTTTCCGCCGTTTTGACAAAGCCCATCCGGGCAAAGGAGGCATGGTTTTCGAACAATTCGACCCGTGTCTTCAGTTCCAGCGTCGCAAAACCTATTTCAACCGCCCGCGCGGATGCCAGATCGACCAGACGCTGTGCCAGCCCCTGACCACGTCGGGTTTCGTCCACAGCCAGTTTGCTCAGATACAGACAGTCCTGTTTGGGTGTCAGAAAAACGACCGCATCCGGGCGATTGCCTATGATCCAAACCTCGTGGTCGCAGGCCTGTTGCCGAAGCGTTTCCTCGGTCAGGCGATGCATTGACGAGGGCGGGTCTATACGCCCCTCCATGAATGCAAAGCTGTGGCGGATCAGGCGTAACACCTGTGGCAATATCGGATCGTCCGGTTGCAGGCGAACTGGGGTGTCGTCGAGGGAGGTCACAAAGAAGCCTCGGGTTGAAAATCTGCGGGGATTTCATCGCGCCCTTCAAGCACCAGTTCGGCCATGACTTCTGCCACTTTGGGCGCCATACCAAAGCCGATCTTGAACCCTCCATTCGCGATGAATTCTCCGGCGTGCAGCGGATGCGCACCCAACATCGGCGCACGGCTTTTGCTGCGGGGTCGAATCCCGGCCCAGCGTTCGATCACTTCGGCACCGTGCAGGACCGGAACCGCCCGCGTGGCCCGGTCCAGGACATCATCCAGCGCCGCATCGGTGCTGGTCGGATTGTCATAATCCCGTTCCGAGGTCGATCCGATGGCCAATGTGCCATCCGCATGCGGGACAATGTGAACGGCATCTGCAAACAGCTGGGAGACGTCCCCGGCATCGAACCGCAGCAAAGCCGCCTGTCCCTTGACGCCATTGCCGACCGTTTTGCCAAAGGCGTCGTTCAGTTCTAGCAGGCCGGAAAGCCCGGTGGCGTGAATGATCTGCCCTTGATTGGCCGCATCGGTTTTGACCTCAACCCCCATCACCGCCAGCGCCGAAACCAGTGCAGAGCATGCCCGCCTTGGGTGCATCCGGGCGCTAAGCGTGTCGTGGATCACAAAGCCAGTGGGGCTGGGAGGGCACCACGACCCGACCTCATCCATTGCAACAACGCGCCATTCGGCCCGCCCCTGCCATAGCTCCGCGGCGGTGACCGTACGTGCATAGGCCAGATCCAGCGTGCGGCTATCTGCGATGGGCTGCAGCCTACCCAACCGGGCATATCCGGCTGAGACGCCTCCGGTCGCCTCAACCTGTTTCCAGAAGGGTTCGGCCATGATCAGGCTTTCGAATTGAAATGCTTTCTTGGCATTCCAATTCTCGGGCACATGTGGTGCCAAAGCCCCGACCAGACCGCCGCTGGACCCGGCACCGGGCCCAAAAGGGTCAATGATCTGAACTTTTGCGCCGCGTTTTGCGCAGGCCCAGGCGATCGAAAGGCCAAAAATGCCCGCGCCTCGCACCGTCACATCGACCATTGCCATTCCCCTTTTCCTTGTTCAGTGTCGCGCCGCTTAGCTACAGGATTCCCCGATGGCAGACCAGCGCGCCGAACTGACCTGGAAAGACGGGCAGATACCCATCTCGGACCGTTTCGACGACCCCTATTTCTCGTTGCAGAACGGGCTGGAGGAGACGCGGCATGTGTTTTTGGTGGGCAATGACCTGCCCGCGCGGTTTGCGCCGGGGTTTCATATTGCCGAGCTTGGTTTTGGCACCGGCCTGAACTTGCTGACTGTCTGGTCCGAATGGGAAAAGGCTGGCCAAACGACCCCGCTGACATTCACTAGTTTCGAAGCCTATCCAATGGCGCCAGACGACATGACGCGCGCTCTGGCCGCCTTTCCTGAGTTGTCCCCTTGGGCCGACCGGTTCCTGTCCCAATGGCAGGGCGGTACCCGCGATCTGGGCACCCTGCGGCTTGAGGTTATCGAGGGCGACGCGCGGTCCACCCTGTCCGCATGGTCGGGGCAGGCGGATGCGTGGTTTCTGGATGGGTTTTCGCCTGCCAAAAACCCCGAGCTTTGGGGCGCAGAGCTGATGCAGCAGGTATCCGACCACACGGCGCCCAATGGAACCGCCGCCACCTATACCGCCGCTGGGTTCGTCCGGCGCGGGCTCCAAGACGCGGGGTTCAACGTCACCCGCGCGCCGGGCTATGGGCGCAAGCGTCACATGACGCGGGCGGTCAAGCCATGACCCAACAGAACAACACTCGCGCCGGTATCGCGCTGATGATCGCGGCGACTGTGGTTTTTGCGCTGCAGGACGGTATCTCGCGCCATCTGGCCGGGACTTATAACACCTATATGGTCGTGATGATCCGCTATTGGTTCTTCGCAGCATTTGTCGTCGCTCTGGCGCTACGTGCGCCCGGCGGTATCGCGGCCACGGCCCGCACCAGCCAGCTTGGGCTGCAGATCCTGCGCGGGGTGCTCTTGGCGGGGGAAATCTGCGTCGCAGTCTATGCCTTCACCATCCTGGGGCTGATCGAAAGCCAGGCCGTGTTCATCTGCTACCCGCTGCTGGTGGCGGCACTCAGCGGCCCGGTTTTGGGCGAGAAAGTCGGTTGGCGCCGTTGGTCCGCCATCGGCGTGGGCTGCATCGGCGTGCTGATCATCCTGCAGCCGGGAGTGGGCGTCTTTAACCCTTGGGCGGTGATCCCGCTGATCTCGGCCCTGATGTTTGCCGTCTATGGCCTGCTGACCCGCTATGCGGCGCGGCGCGACACTACCGCCACCAGTTTTTTCTGGACCGGCATCGCCGGGGCGGTTGCCATGACGGCCGTGGGCGTGTGGTTTTGGGAGCCTATGCAGGGCGGTGACTGGCTTTGGATGGGCCTGCTCTGCCTGACCGGAGTTCTGGGACATTGGTTGTTGATTAAGTGCTACGAAATGGCCGAGGCCAGCGCCGTTCAGCCCTTTGCCTATTTTCACCTGATGTGGAGCGCCATTCTGGGAATCTCGGTCTTTGGTGAAAGCTTGAGACCCGCGGTTGTTGCAGGGGCCACATTGGTTATTGCCGCCGGACTGTTCACCTTATGGCGCGAACGACGCCAGAGTTGACCCGATCAGTTCCTCGGAAAATGGCACCGGCAACGCCTGCTGCCCCAACCGTGCGCGATACACAGGCAGGCTTTCGGCGACGCGCATGACATAGTTGCGGGTCTCGCTGAAGGGTATGAATTCGATCCAGTCGACGATATCGGCCTCACCCCGGCGCGGGTCACCATTGCGTTTCATCCACGAGATCGGCCTGCCCGGCCCGGCATTATACCCCGCAGCCATCATCACCACATTGCCGTTGAATTCTGCTGCCAGCTCGGACAGGTAATTCGCCCCCAGCTTGGCGTTATATCGCCAGTCCGAGGTCAGTTTTCCGGTTTGGTGGCTGCTTAGGATGCCCATATTCCGAGCCACAACTTTCGCCGTTGCGGGCATCACCTGCATAAGCCCGCGCGCGCCCGCGCCGCTGATGACAACCGGGTCAAACTCGCTTTCGCGCCGGGCGATTGCTAGCGTCATTTCCTTTGCCATAGGCAGGCCTAGATCTGCCACCGGATGAACCGGGTAATACGCGGCGGGCAGGACAACGCCGGTGGTCGCGGCGCGCTTGGCGATCATCACCGCCAGATGTGGTTCGTTCAGTTCGATGGCCAAATCGCCCAGTTGACTTGCCTGAACGGGGTCGAGCCCCTCAACCAGATGGGTCAGGAACCGCTCGGATAGGTTTGCCTCACCTGCGCGCAACAGCAATAGCCCCGCTTCCAGAACGCTGGAATCGGCAAACTCCGCTTGTTTCCAGTGCGGTGCCCTTCGCGGGTTTGCCAGATCGCTGTCGAAGGGGCGCCCTATCCGTTCGGCGGCAAGAAGCCCGTAGAACGAGGTCTGGTGATCAGCACCCATGGCATAGGCCTCATAAGCCTTTTCCGCATCCCCCTGCGCGGCATAGGCCCGACCCAGCCAATACCCGCCGCGCCCCTTGGAAATCGGTGACTGCACCGCGCCCGAGAAGTTTTGGAAATGCCGTACAGCCGTTGCGGGATCATTCAACCGACGCAGGGCAAGGAACCCGGAAAGCCATTCGAGATCGGCATAGGCATAGCCCATGTCCGGCGTCATATGGTGACTAGAGGCAATCTTGTATGCGCGGCTCATATCACCGTTGCGCATCTCAAGCCGGGCCAACCGGCGACGGCCCTCGGCCCATTTGTCTGGCTCGCCCAGAGCATCCGGGCTGGATGACCGCGCCAGCATCAGATCAATCGCACTGTCATCCAGTTCCTTTTTGTCTCGCCAGACAAAGCGGTCAAAGGCAAGCCCCGCCGATCCGGCCACGGAATCGGGAACCGCCCCTACTTTGGCATCAACACCCGGCGCACGTTTTTGCAATGCAATCCGCGCCTCGGCCAGCTTGCGCTGATCGTCATTCACCAATGGCAGCATTTGTCCTGCGCTGATCAGATGACCGTCCCACAGCATCCGGTCTAGCCGCGCCGCGTGGTGGGGTTTCAGCAATGTTTCAAAGTTCTCGATATAGTCTTTCTGCAGGCCCGATCCCATCGGCATCGTGCGCCAGGCGGTGACGATATCCGCCTGCGCATCACCCTGCCGTCCCTTAGCCTTCAGCGCTACGGCGAAATTCAGCGCCCCTTCCGCCGTTTGCGGGGCAGTGGCGGCGTAGAATTTCAACACCCGGTCCGGGTCAGCCCCGGTAAAGGCGGGTTCGCTTTCGCGCCGTAACCATGCCAGCCCCGGCCAATCCGGCCTGCGGTTCAGAAATACCAGCACATCGCCCGAGCTTCCGAACCCCTCGCGCAGCCAATGCCATACGATGATGTCACGTGACACAGATCCGCGCGGACCTGCCTCTTGCAGCGCGGCGTTCCAATCGCCCTTGCGCATTTCATACATGCCAGCGCGCAGATCGCCCACCGAGTCGGCTTGGGCCGGCCCGAAGGATGCCAGAATCACCGCTGTCAAAAGCGCCAGAACGCGTGTCATGCCTTGCATTTCCCAACCAACCAAGGATAGAGCCATTTAGGATAAACCTTGCGCCAGCGGGATCAACACACATTGCTAGGAATGTGATTGCCCAAGGCGCAAAAATTGCTAACCGCACAGCAAGGAGCGTGTCATGTTCAAAGGCTCGATGCCAGCCCTCGTTACCCCGTTTTCGAATGGCGAGTTGGATCTGGGTACGCTCAAACGTTTGGTGGAATGGCAAATTCAGGAAGGCTCGACCGGTTTGGTGCCGGTGGGGACCACCGGTGAAAGCCCAACCCTCAGCCATGAAGAACACGAAACGGTGGTGGCAGAAGTTGTCAGTGCCGCAGCCGGTCGTGTCCCGGTGATCGCTGGTGCGGGCTCGAACAACACGGTCGAGGCGATCCGATTCGTTCAATTTGCGCAGCAAGTCGGCGCGAATGCCGCTCTGGTGGTGACCCCGTATTACAACAAGCCGACCCAGAAGGGCCTAATTCAGCATTTCCGTACCCTACATGATTGTTCTGATATTCCGATCATCATCTACAACATTCCAGGCCGTTCCGTCATCGACATGACGCCCCAGACGATGGGTGAGCTGGCCGAGTTGCCAAGGATCGTTGGGGTTAAAGACGCAACCGGAGATTTGGGGCGTGTCAGCCAACAGCGCGCCTCTTGCGGGCCCGAGTTCTGCCAACTGTCGGGCGAAGACGCCACGGCGCTGGGTTTCAATGCGCATGGTGGTGTGGGCTGTATCTCGGTCACGGCGAATGTTGCGCCCAAGCTATGTGCCGAATTCCAGCAGGCCACCCTGCAGGGGGATTATGCCAAAGCGCTGACTTATCAGGACCGCCTGATGCCTCTGCATGAGGCGATCTTTATCGAACCCGGTCTGGTCGGGGCCAAATACGCCCTCAGCAAGCTGGGCCTGTGCAGCGAAGAAGTTCGCTCGCCCCTGACCACGCTGGACGACAGCACCAAAACCACTATCGATGCAGCCATGAACCACGCAGGTCTGCTGTAACCAGGGGTGTTCTTGGCCTGATCCGATCTTCATCTGGCCAGAAATACCTCGGGGGATGAATTGGCCTGTTTGGGCCAAGAAGGGGGCTGGCCCCCTTCTTTACCGTTTGCCGTAATACAGACCCACGACATGCTCGGCCTGCGCAAAGAACAGCCAACGCGAAACTGCAACGCCGGCCACATGCGACAGCGCAGCCAGAAGAGCGAAGAAGTGGTTGAACGGCAGGATCAGCAGGATGACCGGCAATAGGAAGGCCAGCACAAACGAGATGACCCGCAATTTGTCCGCATGTTTCCTGCCAACCACGTGGACAAATTCGCGCAGAAGATAGTTTGTACCTGTATGTGGAGGCTCAAACGCACGCACTGCCCCGCGCTGCCCCAAACCCGTAGCGGTGCCAAGGTTTGTTCCTGAGTTCGCAAATGCCTTATCCCCTTGCCACCAGTAAAATGTCTGCGCAACGGCAGCGACCACCAACAGAGGGACGGCAAGGCTGACCTGACCGGCCAGAAGCGAGCCACCGGCAAGGCTGAAGCTCAGAAACATGATTGGTGTCAGTTTCATGTTCCAACGTGGGATTGTCTTGAGCTGGGTGTAGATCATTGAGGTGGTGAAAACTGTTGCCAGCGAAAACAACGCGCCAAGGACGCCCAAAACACCCCAACGCTGACCAAAGATGACAGCGCCCAGCGCGTAGAAGCCCATAAGAATCAAGGCGATCACTGCGCACCAACCCTCACGGCTGAGCCAGCTTGACCGCCATTGGGTGAATGCTTTCCACGCACGTTCAGGATGGCCCAAGTGAAAGGTCGAGGCCATCAGCCCACCCACCGACAGGCCAAAGGCCATGGCATAGAATACGAAGGCCACCCACCCGGTGACATCCGGCATCCCAAGGCCCAGAAAAAACAGCAGCCCAAAGCCCAGACCGGACAAGGTGGTGAAGATAATGACGGATGGGGCCGGATGCATCAGAGCTTCTCCAGTGTCTTGTCGAGCCAACCCAGAAAGCCCTTGGGCTCTTCGGCTACCGGGGCCAGAAGGGGCGCGAGAATGTCGATCTGGTCCTCGATCTGATCTTTAGGGCGAGGTGGCAGGTATTTGTTGACGGGCTTGGTGCCCATTTCAGGCATCAGATCCATGCCACCACGTTCGGCGACCAATTTGCTGACATCGCTATCTGCGTCGCCCAGATCACCGAAATGGCGGGCTCCGGCGGGGCAGGTCCGCACACAGGATGGCACGCGGTCCACTTCGGGTATGTTCTCGTTATAGATGCGATCCACGCAGAGGGTGCATTTCTTCATCACGCCCTCGGCCATATCCATCTCACGCGCGCCGTAAGGGCAGGACCAGGCGCAAAGCCCGCAGCCGATACAGTCGCTTTCATTGACCAATACGATACCGTCCTCGACCCGCTTATAGCTGGCCCCGGTGGGGCAGACGGTGACGCAGGGCGCGTCCTCGCAATGGAGGCAGGATTTGGGGAAGTGGATCAGCTGGGCGTGACCCTGTTCGGGTTGGACCTCGTAGGAATGTACGCGGTTCAGGAAGGTGCCGGACGGGTTGCCGCCATAAGCGTCCTGATCCGACAGGGGCGCCCCGTAGTTTTCGGTGTTCCAGCCTTTGCAGGATATCACACAGGCATGGCAGCCGACACAGGTGTCCAGGTCGATGACCAGACCCATTTTCTTGTCTGTGGATTGGGGGAGCTGGGTCATTTTCCTACCTTCCACGCCAGATCTTTTGGTCCGGTGCCGACCGGTGATTTGATCGGTTTGAATTCGGGCTGGCTTTCTGCATCCGAAGGTGGCGCCGCCTTTTCGATCCTGACCTTCAGGTCGAACCAAGCAGCCTGACCTGTAATCGGATCAGAATTGGCCCAACGCATTCCATCGCCTTTTGACGGCAGCAGTTCGTGGATCAGGTGGTTCAGCAAAAAGCCTTTGGTGGCCTCGGGCGCGTCTTCTTGCAGGGCCCATGCGCCTTTGCGTTTGCCGATGGCGTTCCAGGTCCAGACAGTGTTTTCGTTCAACGCGGCCATCTCCATGACCGGCACGGTGATCTCCCCGTGCGGAGAGGTGACTTTGGCCCAGTCGCCGTCCTGCAGCCCGTGTTCGCGCATCAGTTTGGTTGGGACGTATAGCGGGTTGCGCCCGTGTAGCTGGCGCAGCCAGGCGTTTTGGGTGCCCCATGAGTGGTACATCGCCATCGGGCGCTGGGTCAGGGCGTTGATGGTGAAGCCTTCGTTGCCCTGTTGGTCGGTTTCGTACCAGATCGGCAGCGGGTCCATGGTGTCTTTGAGGCGTTGACGCAGATTTTCCGGGGGCTGGCGGTCGCCATGACCCTCGGCGGCCAGTTGGAATTTGCGCATCGGTTCTGAGTAGAGCTGGAACAGATAGGGTTGCGGGCTGTCGTAGATTCCCATGCCCACGGCCCAATCCTGATAGGCAGCGTTCCAGGGTTTGTAGTAATCCGCCCCTTCGGGGATATGCGCGACGTAGAAGCCGCCATTTTCGATGTAGCGATTCAGCTGGTCGGGGTTGACCTCGCCACGACCTTCCTTGTCGCCATTTTCGCCTCGAAACCCGGCCAGTGGGCCAATACCGGGCTTTCGCTGATGGTTAACGATATAGTCAGCGTAGTCTTTCCACTTCGGCGTACCGTCTTCGTTGGTAAAGCCTGGCAAGCTCATGCGGTTGGCCAGTTCCACCAGCACCGACTGAAAGCCTCGCACGTCGCGGTCGGGCTCGATCACCGGCCAGCGGATTGCGTCGGCGGCGGCGTCTGCCTCGCAGATCGGGCGGTCGAGCAGCGAGATGCAGTCGTGCCGTTCAAGATAGGTGGTGTCGGGCAGGATCAAGTCGGCATAGGCCACCATTTCCGAGGAATAGGCATCGGAATAGATGATGTTTGGGATGACATATTTGCCGTCTTCGGTCTTGGCGGTCAGCATCTCCATCACACCTTTGGTGTTCATGGAGGAGTTCCACGACATATTCGCCATATACATGAACAGCGTGTCGATCTTGTAGGGATCACCGGCGGCGGCGTTTGAGATTACCATATGCATCAGCCCATGGGCTGACATCGGGTTTTCCCATGTGAATGCTTTGTCGATCCGTTGGGGAGTGCCGCAGTCGTCCAGCAACAGGTCTTCGGGCCCGCGGGGGAAGCCTAGATGGGGGCCTTCCAGGGGTCTGCCGGGGCGGCGGTCGCCATGCGGGGTTGGGTGTGCCTCGACTGGTTTGGGATAGGGCGGTTTGAAGCGGAAACCGCCTGGAACTTCGACGGTGCCGAGGATGATCTGCAGCACGTGCAGCGCGCGGCAGGTCTGGAACCCGTTGGCATGGGCCGAGATGCCACGCATGGCGTGGAAGCTGACCGGGCGACCGATCATCTTAGCATGGGTTTCGCCGCGGAAATCGGTCCATTCCTGATCCAGCTCGATCGCCTCATCAAAGGCGACGCGGGCGATTTCCGCCGCGATGGCGCGAATGCGACTGGCCGGGATGCCACAGCGGTCAGCCACGGCCTCAGGGGCGTGCTCGTCGCTTAGGTATTTCTCGGCCATCAGGTGGAAAACCGGGCGATGGGTGACGCCGTCCTTTTCGTAAGTAGCCGACAAGTCCGGGCGTACGCCCGGCTTGTCGAACGCAGTGAGTTCGCCTGTGGCCCGGTCGATCACCAGCGGTTTGCCGTCACTATCGCGCAAGAACAGACCTTTGTCGGGGCCTTCGGATGCGTTCACCAGAACAGGCGCGTTGGTATAACGGCTGAGGTAATCCAGGTCGATCTTGCCGGCCTTCATCAGCACATGGATCAGCGACAGGATGAACAGCCCGTCGGTGCCGGGCGTAATCCCGACCCAGTCATCGGCGACGGCGTTATAGCCTGATCGAATCGGGTTCACACCGATCACCCGTGCGCCGCGTGCCTTGATCTTGCCGATGCCCATCTTGATCGGGTTGCTGTCGTGGTCTTCGGCTACGCCGAACAGCATGAATAGCTTGGTGTGGTCCCAGTCGGGCTGGCCAAACTCCCAAAACGCGCCGCCCATGGTGTAGATGCCGCCTGCGGCCATGTTGACGGAACAGAACCCGCCATGGGCCGCATAGTTTGGGGTGCCGAAATTCTGAGCCCAGAAGCTGGTGAAGCTTTGGCTTTGGTCGCGACCGGTAAAGAAGGCCAGCTTTTGCGGCGCTGTCTCGTGCAGCTCATTCATCCAGCCGACGGCTGTGCTGATCGCTTCGTCCCACTCGATCTCGCGGAACTCGCCCGATCCGCGCGGGCCGACACGGCGCAGCGGTTTGCGTAGGCGCGACGGCGCGTTAACCTGCATAATGCCCGCGGACCCTTTGGCGCACAGAACGCCTTTGTTCACCGGGTGGTCTCGGTTGCCCTCGATATAGGCGACCTTGCCGTCTTTCATGTGAACGTTGATGCCACAGCGACAGGCGCACATGTAACAGGTGGTCTGCCGGATCTCGTCCGAGACTTTGGGCGAGGTGTCAATCACTGGCTGGTTCATAGGCGCCCCTGTAGTTTGCAGACCGGTATTCCCCCGAGTATTGCCGGGAACCGGAATAAAATTTGTTTTTCACGGACTTGTCGAGACTTATATTCCGTTTTCGCCATGTTGTGCTTGAACAGCAGTCACGGCGATCATGTGAAGGATGTCCTCTGCCGTACAGCCGCGCGATAGATCATTTGCCGGCTTGGCCAGGCCTTGTAGGACTGGCCCGATTGCCTCAACCCCTCCGATGCGCTGTGCGATCTTATAGCCCAGATTGCCCGCATTCAGGCTGGGGAAGACAAAGACATTCGCTTCGCCCTTCAGTGGCGAATCCGTCGCCTTTTGCGCCGCAACCTCGGGGACAAAGGCGGCATCGAACTGCAGCTCTCCGTCGATCAGAAGGTTCGGATCTTTTTCGCGTGCGATCCGGGTTGCCTCGACGACCTTGGATACTTTTGGATGTTCGGCGCTTCCCGAGGTGGAAAAAGACAGCATCGCCACACGCGCCGTGTTTCCAGTCAAAGCTGAATAGGATGCGGCCGATGCGCGGGCAATTTCCGCCATTTCTTCGGCGTTTGGATCCACCACCAGACCACAATCGGCAAAGATGCGCGCGCCTTTGACCTCGTGATGATCCTGGCAGAACAGCATGAGAAAAAAACTGGATACCATTGTTGTACCCGGCGCTGTTCCGATGATCTGCAACGCCGCGCGAACTGTGTCAGAGGTGGTTTCAACCGCTCCGCCCACGGTGCCGTCAGCGATACCCTGATGCACCAGCATGGCGGCAAAGGTCAGCCGGTTGGTGATCTGTTGCCCTGCCTCTTCAAGGGTCATGCCCTTGTGCTTGCGGCGATTAAACAGCGCTTCAGCCAGTTCCGTGGTGATTGAGGAATGCGCCGGGTCAAGAATGTCTATCCGAGTGGGATCAAATCCTTCATGCGCATCCAGAAGGGCCGAAATTTTGGCCCCGTCGCCGATCAGGATGATCCGTGCAACGTCCTCTTTTACGGCCCTGACCGCACCTTCCACGACGCGGGGATCATCGCCCTCTGACAGGGCGATGATCTTGTCCGACGCGCTGGCCGTCCCAAGAATGGCGCGCAGCGGTTTCACGCGGATTATACCCCGGCCTGCGGTTCCATGTCGTCATTGCTGATGCCTGCCACCGCGACCGGTTTCTTCATTGCGTCCCGACGGAACGGCTCGCCCAGTTCCTGGTTGATCATTGCTTCGATCAGCGTGGTGATCCCATTCTTCTGATCCTCAATGGCCTGATTCAGGGCTGCAGTCAGCTCATCCTGTGTGCGGGCCACGACACCTTTCAGGCCACAGGCCTGAGCGATACCGGCATAGGACACTTTGGTGTCCAGTTCGGTTCCAACAAAATTGTCGTCGAACCACAGGGTCGAGTTGCGCTTTTCAGCACCCCACTGATAGTTGCGGAAAACGATCTGGGTGACTGCGGGCCATTCATCGCGGCCGATTGCGGTCAGTTCGGTTACAGCAATACCAAAGGCGCCGTCACCCGAGAATCCAACGACAGGCACATCCGGGCAACCGATCTTGGCACCCATGACAGATGGCAATCCGTATCCACAGGGGCCGAACAGCCCGGGGGCCAGATATTTGCGGCCCGCTTCAAAGGATGGGTAGGCGTTGCCGATGGCACAGTTATTGCCGATGTCGGACGAGATGATCGCCTCTTTCGGCAGGGCTGCCTGAATGGCGCGCCACGCCATGCGCGGGCTCATCCAGTCGGGCTTGGCTGCACGGGCGCGTTCGTTCCAGGTTGTGCCCGGATCGTCCTGCTCGTGGTCCATCGAAGTCAGTTCCTGCGCCCAGCGTGACTTGGTTTCCGCAATCTTCGCTTTGCGTGCATCGCGTCCTTCGTCACCTGCGGTGTCCGACAGCTGTGCCAGGATATTGGTTGCAACGGTGGCTGCGTCGCCAACAATACCGACAGATACCTTCTTGGTCAGGCCAATGCGGTCGGGGTTAATGTCAACCTGAATGATCTTTGCATTCGCCGGCCAGTATTCCATACCATAGCCAGGAAGAGTCGAGAACGGGTTCAGGCGAGTGCCGAGACACAGAACCACGTCTGCTTCTTTTATCAGCTCCATACCGGCTTTCGAGCCATTGTAACCCAACGGGCCAGCAAACAGCGGGTGCGAGCCCGGGAAGGCGTCATTGTGCTGGTAGCCAACACAAACCGGGGCGTCCAGACGCTCGGCCAGTGCTTTCGAGGCTTCGATGCCGCCCGCAGACAGAACCGTACCCGCTCCGTTCAGGATGACAGGGTTCTTGGCATCCGACAGCAGCGCGGCGGCTTCGGTAACAGCTGATGCGCCGCCAGAAGGCAGTTCAAATTCAACTACGGCAGGCAGTTCGATATCGACAACCTGAGTGAAGAAATCACGTGGAACATTGATCTGTGCCGGTGCCGAGGCGCGCTTGGCTTTGGTGATAACGCGGCTAAGAACTTCGGCCATCCGCGAAGGGTCGCGTACTTCTTCCTGGTAGCAGACGCAGTCCGCGAACATGCGCATTTGTTCCATCTCCTGGAAACCGCCCTGACCCATGGTCTTGTTTGCGGCCTGAGGGGTCACCAGCAGCAGCGGGGTGTGGTTCCAGTAGGCGGTTTTGACGGCAGTAACAAAGTTGGTGATCCCGGGTCCGTTCTGCGCGATCATCATCGACATTTTGCCGGTGGCGCGTGTGTACCCGTCAGCCATCATCCCACCCGAGCCTTCGTGTGCGCAATCCCAGAACGTAATGCCAGCTTTTCCAAAAATATCCGAGATCGGCATCATTGCCGAACCGATGATCCCAAACGCATGCTCGATCCCGTGCATCTGCAGAACTTTAACAAAGGCCTCTTCGGTGGTCATTTTCATCTGATTTGTCTCCGCGGATTTGTGGATGAAGCCGGACGATCAGCCCAGCCTTTGGGTACGGTTGTGGCCCAAGGGACGGAATGGCGTTAGGTCCAAAACGAAATGCGGATTAAGTCCAGACGCGGGCTACTGCGTTTGGATGGCATCCGCGATCAGCTTCACGCCCGGAGCGATGCGGTCGGGCGCGATGGATGAGTATCCGAGCCGGTAGAAGTTCTGTGGCCTATCCGGCCCTGCGAAAAACGGTGCACCAGGCTCGATGTGAACGCTTTGGTTTTGCAGGCTGCGCGCCAGCTGGGACATGTCGACATGTTCAGGGGCGGACATCCACATCGAAGATCCGCCCATCACACCGCGCCCCGCCACCGACAGCCCGTATTCGTCGATAGCCTTGTCCATTGCATCCCGCCGCTTGGACAGCTCTTTGGACATGCGCCGGATCTGTGCATCGTAATGTCCCAGAGACAGAAAATACGCTGCCGTGCGCTGAATGTGGCCCGGCGGGTGGCGCAGCACCAAAGAGCGCAGCGCGCGCGCCTCGCGGATAAATGGCTCGGATCCAACCATGTAACCAAGGCGCAATCCAGGGAACAGCGATTTTGAGAAGCTGCCCACATAGATGACACGTCCATCCCGGTCCATGGACTTCAGCGCGGGTGAGGGCGCCCCCAGAAACGCCATTTCGAATTCATAGTCATCCTCGACCACCATTGCGTCCAGATCCCGGGCACGGTCCAAAAGTTGGCGGCGACGGGTGATCGGCATGGTTGCGGTTGTCGGGCTCTGATGGCTGGGCGTGGTGAAGATGACATCCGTTTCATCGGGCAGCGCCTCGGGTGGCAGGCCATCCTTGTCCACGCCAATGGGTACGACCGCGCAGTCCCAATGGTTCAACAGGCTGCGCAGCGCATAGTAACAGGGGTCTTCGATGACGGCGGTGTGATTGTGAGTCAGCAGAATGCGCGACGCCAGCCAAAGTGCGTTCTGCGCCCCCAGTGTGATCAATATTTCTTCGGGGCGTGCCGAGATTCCACGGCGGGGCAGAGTGTGGCGGGCGATGAACTCGATCAGCAACGGATCGTCCTGATCGACATAGTCGCGGGTCAGCGATTCGAAATCCTTGTGCCCCAATGCCCGCACTGCACATAGCCGCCAGTTGGCATGATCGAACAGGGTTCGGTCCGCCTGACCATAGATAAAAGGATAGGTATAGTCCCGCCAATTCCAGGGCTTGGGCAACACATCCGAATCTACAAACCGGCGGGCCAGCGCCTTGTCCCAATCCACGGTCTCAGTGCCCCGTTGGATGGGCGTGTATTTAGGCGGTACTGGCGCATTTTCCGACACATAATACCCAGATCGGCCCCGGGCGGTCAGGTAGTCATTGGCCAACAGCTCGGTATAAGCCAATGTCACGGTGATCCGGCTGACACCCAGATGCGTGGCCAGTTTACGCGACGAGGGCAGTTTTTCTCCGACATGGAACCGGCCTGACAGGATGCCTTCTGCAATCATTTGCTGAATCTGGGCCTGCAAGGTGCCTTGCCCATTCAGCTCTAGAAAGAAGGTATCTACTGAAATCCCCATAAGACCTTATAGAGTGGCCTTATTGATTGAGCAATCTGGACTCACTCTCTTTTCACGAATTCTGATCAGAATTTGTTGACGGTAGCTTTCAATACTTCTATATAACTAGAAATCTAGTTTATTGGAGTTGTGGATATGTGGGAAACCGCTGCAGCAGGATTTTCGGCGATGGGGTCAGAGGCGCGACTGAAAGTCCTCAAGACACTCGTTCGCGCCGGAGAGACCGGGCTCACCGTAGGTGAAATCCAGGAGAGAACCGGCATTGCCCCGTCGACGCTGGCCCATCACCTCCGGTTTCTTGCGGCCGGTGATGTTGTCGAACAGGAAAAGATCGGGCGCACCACGATCAACCGTGCCCGGTATGACCATCTCAGAAACCTCGCGCAGTTCATTCTGTCGGAATGTTGTGCGGACGAAACTGGAAAGGCGGCAAACGATGGCTGACCTTACTCAGAGCCCTCGAGCCCCGTTCAAAACCGTCTTCGACCTGATCAAAACCCCATGGGCGGTGATTGTCGCCATTCTGATCGCGGTGGCGATACTCGACCCAGGCAATCTAATGGAGGTGATAACATTTGCCGGTAAGGCACTGGCCCATACCGGCCAATATATTCTGTTTGCTGTGCTGCTGTTGTCATACCTCAAGGCCACCGGTGCCGAAGTCATGGTGGCCCGAGCCTTTGAGGGCCGCGAGACGCGGATGATCCTTTTGGCTGCCCTGTTTGGCGGGTTGGCCCCATTCTGTTCCTGCGAGGTCATCCCGTTCATTGCTGGTTTACTGGCGCTTGGGGCGCCACTGTCTGCGGTTATGGCGTTCTGGCTCAGCTCTCCGCTGATCGACCCGCCGACGCTGTTGATTACGGCTGGCGCTTTGGGATGGCCCTTTGCTATCGGAAAAGCCTTAGCCGCAGTGGCACTTGGCCTGTTTGGCGGATTCGTCGTGCGCACCATGACGCGCAGCGGTGTGTTGACCCAACCTTTGCGGAACTACCAACCAGCTGGATGCGGCAGTTGTGGACCTAAGCAAGAGGACAAACCGGTCTGGAAATTCTGGCATGACCCTGCGCGCCGGAATAGATTTCGTAGCGAGTTCTTTCGAAACGGCCTGTTCTTGTTGAAATGGCTGGCGCTTGCCTATGTTCTCGAGGCGTTGCTGATCAATTATGTACCCGCTGATCTGATCGCACGCGCGGTCGGAGGAGACGGCGTGTTGCCCATAATCATCGCGGCACTTGTTGGGATGCCAGCCTATCTGAACTCATACGTCGCGCCGCCGCTATTGGCAGGTCTGATGGAGCAGGGGATGAGCGCCGGGGCCGCAATGTCCTTTATGATCGCGGGTGCGGTTAGCTCGATCCCGGCCATGGCTGCGGTATGGTCGCTGGTCAGGCCGAAAGTGTTTGCGACCTATCTGGGCCTGGGGATAGTCGGCGCAGTGATCGCAGGAATCATCTTTCAGATGATCTGAAGGAAAAACCGCCCGGTGTGGACACCGGGCGGTTTTGCTTTGTCAGCTTGCTTCGCAATAACGCGGAAGTTTGAAGCGATACCTTGGTTCGCCACTTTCCACATAGACCCGCTTTTCGACACAGGCGCTTTGGCCGACGGTCTGGGAAATCGGGGCCTCGGTCGAAGTGATCGACGTCGCGGACCCGTCGGGTAAACGTACCGAGGCAATCACCCCGTTCTTGAGGTCGCCGTTGATAGCGGTGGCGGACAGAACCGGGACGGTCATGAAGGCTTCGTGTTCATGCGTGCCGTCGTCGTTCAGCAACAGCAGGGCTGCGGCAACTGCGATAACGCCTACGACACCGAACACGAGCAGGCCCCAGGTTCTTAGGAAGGCATAGATTGTCACGGCGCGGTGTGGGCCAAAAATGGCAGACAGTATGTTCAGCATCAGAGTCTCGTCAAAAAAGCCCCGGCCAGTTTGACCGGGGCTGTCTGCGTATCAGAAACGCGGATCGCTTTCGTCTTCATCCTCGGCCTCGCCTTTGGGCAAGTTGAAGAAACTGTCGGCGTCGATGATCGGCTCTTCTTTCTCCTCGGGGGAGTCATCAGACAACGAGAAGGTCTCGAGACCCTCGATCGCCGTTGGAATTTTGGGCGCTGCGTCCATTTCCAGTGACTGCTCGGTCGAAACCAGCTTGCGGCGTTCATCATCGCTCATGACGCCACCTTCAGCAGCTTTCTTGGCGGCGGCTTTCTGCACGATTGCGTCCAGCTCGGACTGTTTACACAAGCCCAGAGCGACGGGGTCAATCGGTTGCATGTTCGAGATGTTCCAGTGCGTCCGTTCGCGGATCGACTGGATGGTCGGCTTGGTGGTGCCAACCAGCTTGGCAATCTGACCGTCGCTGAGTTCGGGGTGGAACTTGACCAGCCACAGGATCGAGTTCGGACGGTCCTGACGCTTGGACAGCGGGGTATAGCGCGGGCCACGACGTTTTTCCTCGCCACTGGCAGCGGGGTTGAACTTGAGCTTCAGCTTGTGCAGCGGGTTGCCCTGCGCCACGTCAATCTCTTCCTGCGTAAGCTGGTTGTTGGCGATCGGGTCGAACCCTTTGACGCCAGCGGCCACATCGCCATCGGCGATGCCCTGCACTTCCAACTCGTGCATTCCTACGAAATCCGCGATCTGCTTGAAGCTGATCGTTGTGTTGTCTACTAGCCATACGGCTGTTGCCTTGGCCATAAGCGGTTTTGCCATCAGCCCGTCTCCTATGCATACATCTTTCCCGTCGCCGGAATTCGGCGGCCCCGTGATCTTGGGGCAGGTTTCCGTTGTCGGGGAACTTGGGCTGTATATAGTCGCGGCAGGGCAAGAAGGGAAGAGGCGAATGCGCTGGCTGGTTCTATGGGTTTTTAGTGCAATGACGGCGCTGGCCGAGGGTGAAAAACCGGGCGCGTTCGACTACTATGTCCTGGCGCTGAGCTGGTCGCCGAACTGGTGCGCGCGCGAAGGCGACGCGCGTGGGTCGGATCAGTGTGATGTACGGCATGATCACGGCTGGATTCTACACGGGCTTTGGCCGCAATTCCATCAGGGCTGGCCATCTTATTGCCGCACGGCCGAGGCCTCGCCGACGCGGACTATGACCCGTGAAATGGAAGATATTCAAGGCAGTTCCGGCCTTGCCTGGCATCAATGGAAGAAGCACGGCACCTGCTCGGGCCTAAGCGCTTCGGACTATTACACCTTGTCGCGGCAGGCCTATGGGTCGGTCGAGCGTCCAAAGGTGTTCCGCCAGTTGGACGCATCTGTGAAACTGCCCGCATCTGTCGTGGAAGAAGCGTTTCTAAAGGTCAATCCGGGGCTGGAGCGCGACATGATCACCGTCACCTGCAAACAAGGCTATATCGAAGAGGTGCGCCTGTGCCTGTCCCGCGATCTTGAACCGGTGCCTTGTGGCCGGGATGTGATCAAGGACTGCGCGGCCAAAGACGCGCTTTTTGATCCGATTCGTTAGAGGGTCCGGATGGCAGTCGCGGTACCAAAGCTGCACGTCTTGAAAACAGGGTCACGTCCAGCGTGTCATAACCGCTGAGCACCGCCGAAGGGCCCAGATGCACAGTCCGGGTCAGGTACATGTTGTCGAGCGTGGGGACCATTTTGAGGTTCCTGACGTTGAGATCGCCCTAGTCGTTACGTTCCTGCAAATTGCGGCGGTTGAAGGTCCAAATTCATGAAAATGTTGCTGACTATATTTCTGAGCTTAGTTGCCTACGCGACTACGGCAAAGCTGTTGTTTGGAAGCTCACTCCAGCCAATTGCCCTGATAACGCTCTGGAACGACAGGCTTGGCGCACCGTTTTGGCCGATATTGCTGTAGTTCGGTACCGCGACGAGCTATTTGGTTGCCGCCTTCTTAGCAAAGAAGGGCTTGAAGGAACTTCTCTCGGTTCCGATTTTTTTGGCCTTGTCGATGAGTTTTTCTACGGTGTTTGTTGCAACATATGCTGAGTTGTTGCGCGCAATAGCCACCAGAAGCTTTAATGCAGATGTGGAAATTCAGAACTCATTCTACCAATCACTTAAACATGCGCTCCAAGAGGGGCAGTTCTTTTTGCACGGCGCGGCTCTTAAAGATTGCGTTCCATTTGCGTGGAGCTATAGGCGGGTGTCGTATTTTCAATTGCCTAACAACGTTGCAGTGAATGTCCTTCCATCGGAATGGTTGGTAAGCTGCAATATCATCGGAGATTGAGTTTCGAACTCCTTTTGAAGCGCGTCATGGGCTACACTACAGCTCTTTCCGCGCCCTAAGCGCCGCTGTGATCGTCCCGTCATCCAAATAGTCCAGCTCGCCGCCAATCGGCACACCTTGCGCCAGCGAGGTCAGGCGCACCTGCCCGTCCAGTTGATCGGCGATATAGTGCGCGGTGGTCTGGCCATCGACGGTGGCGTTCAGGGCCAGAATGACCTCGGTGATCTCCTCTGCGGTGACCCGGTCCTTGAGGCGGGGGATGCGCAGCTCATCCGGGCCTATCCCGTCCAGAGCCGACAAGGTGCCGCCCAGTACGTGATAGCGGCCTTTGAAAACTGCGGCGCGTTCCATCGCCCAAAGGTCGGCGACGTCTTCGACGACGCACAGCTCTCCGGTCGCGCGGACTTCGCTATCGCAGATGTCGCAGATATCCGAAGTGCCTACATTGCCGCAATTCAGGCACTCACGGGCAGTGATGGCAACCTGTTGCATCGCGTCCGCAAGCGGTGTCAGCAGAAGGGCGCGTTTGCGGATCAAATGCAGCACTGCGCGACGGGCCGAACGTGGGCCGAGGCCCGGCAGTTTGGCCATCAGGTCGATCAGATTGTCGATATCGCTGTTCGAACTCACTGCGCTTGCTCCTGCATAAGGGCCGGGCAGTTGGGCCCGGCCGGTATTTCGTCAGGAGTGCCTATCAGAACGGCAGCTTGATGTCTGCGGGCAGGCCCATGCCTTCGGTCAGCTTAGCCATCTCAGCCTGCGACCGTTCTGCGGCCTTGGCCTGAGCATCTTTGACGGCGGCCAGGATCAGATCTTCGACCACTTCCTTGTCGTCGCCGTTAAAGATTGACGGGTCGATATCGAGACCTTTCAGCTCTCCCTTGGCCGTGGCTGTTGCCTTGACCAGCCCTGCACCGGATTCGCCGACAACCATGATGGTATTCAGCTCTTCCTGCATATCCGTCATCTTGGTCTGTAGATCCTGTGCGGATTTCATCATCTTGGCCATGTCACCCAGGCCGCCGAGTCCTTTGAGCATCGGTATTCTCCTAATATCCGGTTTGACGCCTAAATACGGGCGCGGTCGGCGCGGCACAAGGGCCGAGCTGGCTCCTGCCCGTCGTCAAGGCCTTTGGCCAGACCTTTCCTCCCGTTGGGCGCGGGAGGTTTCCAGTTGGGTAAGATGGGACGGTTTCAGTCTTCCTCGAACGGGTCCCATTCGTCTTCGACCTCGGGCAGCGCCTCGGTTTCCACTTTGGCGGCACGTTCTTCCGGTGTTTCAATCCGCTTGATGCGTGCCTTCGGAAATTGCATGAGCACCGCCTGAACCAACGGGTGTTTCTCAGCCTCTGCTTTCAACGCCAGCTCGGCGGCGTCTCGAATCTCGGCGATGGTCGCAACCTCACCATCGGCCACAATCGACACAGCCCAGCGGTTGCCAGTCCATCGTTGCAGCGACGAACCCAGTCTCGCCGCCAGATCTGTGGGTGCGTTCTGTGTCGGGGTGAATTCGATCCGCCCCGGTTGGTAAGAAACCAGCCGCACCCCGTTTTCGACCTCGACCAGAAGTTTCACATCCCGATTGGTGCGGATCAATTCAACCACGTGGTCAAAACTCGGATACCGTGCCAGCGCCGATTGGATATCATGGGCCAGAGCGGCCGACGGCGCGCCGGCGGGGCTGCTGGTTGCGGACACGTAAGAAGATGATGCCGCTGGTACCGGAGCCTGAGAGGGCACGGCCATACCACCGCCCGGACCACCATTCGGAGGCGGTGGCGGGTTGTCCTGCAGGCGCTTGATCAGCTCTTCGGGGCTGGGCAAGTCGGCAACATGGGTCAGGCGGATAACGGCCATTTCAGCAGCCATCATGGCATTTGGCGCGGCCGATACCTCTTCCAGCGCTTTCAGCAACATCTGCCACATCCGGGTCAAAACGCGCATTGGCAGGGCCTCGGCCATTTGCTGACCACGAGCACGTTCATCAGGGGAAACCGTCGGGTCCTCGGCTGCGTCTGGCGTGATCTTTACAACCGAAACCCAGTGCGTGATTTCGGCCAGGTCACGCAGCACGGATAGCGGATCGGCCCCTTCGGCATATTGCCCGCCCAATTCAGTCAGCGCGCTTGCTGCATCCCCTCGCAGGATCATTTCCATCAAGTCCAATACCCGGCCCCGGTCGGCCAGACCCAGCATCGCGCGCACTTGATCTGCGCTGGTTTCACCGGCCCCATGGCTGATTGCCTGATCCAGCAGCGATGTTGCGTCGCGCGCCGACCCCTCGGCCGCGCGGGTGATCAGCGCCAGGGCATCATCCGCGATCTGTGCCTTCTCAGCCGCTGCGATCTTATTGAGCAGGCCAATCATGTCCTCGGGTTCGATCCGGCGCAGGTCAAATCGTTGGCACCGCGACAGAACAGTCACCGGGACTTTGCGGATTTCGGTCGTGGCAAAGATGAACTTCACATGCGCAGGAGGTTCTTCCAACGTCTTGAGCAGCGCGTTGAACGCGCTGGTCGAAAGCATGTGAACCTCGTCGATAATGTAGATCTTATAGCGTGCACTGGCGGCGCGGTATCGGACCGAGTCGATGATTTCGCGGATATCATTCACGCCGGTTCGGCTGGCGGCGTCCATTTCCATCACGTCGACATGGCGACCTTCCATGATGGCGACGCAATGTTCGCACTGGCCGCAAGGCTCGGTCGTGGGCTTGCCTTGCCCATCAGGACCGATGCAGTTCATGCCCTTGGCGATGATCCGGGCCGTGGTTGTCTTACCGGTGCCGCGGATGCCAGTCATGATGAAGGCTTGTGCAATCCGGTCGGCCTCGAACGCGTTTTTCAGCGTGCGCACCATTGCGTTCTGACCGACGAGGTCAGCAAAAGTTTCCGGGCGGTATTTCCGCGCGAGAACCTGATAGGCGGGGCTGGGCGTGTCGGTCATGTCTGCTCTGTTGGATTCGTGTCAGGTTTGCAGCGTAGAGACCCCCGCCGTCCGCGTCCACCGCGCGCGAAAAGGAATTTCGTTTTGGCAAGTTGTATCAGAGCCGGTAAATCATGAGGGGCTTTAGCCCCATGTGGTGATGCAGGAAAAGGAGCTGTGTTGGAGAGTTTTGCAATTCACCCTCTTGGATTGGGCAAAGGGCAGATCGCTCTGTGCCCACTGCCGGGTGTCACGGGCGATTATGCTGGGGATTTCGCAGTAATCCGGGATTGGGCGCCGGACCTAATCATCTCGATGACTACTCTGGATGAGTTCCAGCATTCCGGCGCGCGTTCATTCGAGGCGGACCTGCAGTGCGAACGGATTGCCTGGGTCCACCTTCCGGTCTCCGATTTCGGCGCCCCCACGCCTGAGGTTGAGGCGCTTTGGCCGCAAGCCAGCGCAGCCGTCCGACATGTCCTTGCCAGTGGCGGCAAGGTGCTGGTGCATTGCCGCGGTGGGTGCGGACGCTCGGGGATGGTTGTGATGCGGCTAATGGTGGAATGCGGCGAAGCGCCTGACCAAGCGCTTCGGCGGTTGCGTGCGGTTCGGCCCTGCGCGGTGGAAACCGACGCGCAAAAGGACTGGGCCGGGTTGCCGGCCCGAACCCTTCCCTGAATCAGGCAGACACTTGATACGGAATACTGTCGCTGCGCGGCGGCAGGGTCGAAACGTCGAGCATCGCACAGGGTGGTTCTGACAGAAAACCAGCGGATTTCTGGGTGAACTCCGGCCCGAACATCATGTCGCCATAGGCGTCCAGCTTTTCTGTCGGCGTGTCCGTGCTGGTGCCGCAATAGACTCTGATCTGTTCTGATTGTGCCCGAAAACGGGCCGTGCAGCCTTCGGTGCAATGGGTCAGATCGCTGGTACCTTCGACCTCGAATGTTTTGGATGTCGCAGGCCTTGCCGTCGCCATCGCCTCGGCCATGGCGCGTGCCATTCGGGCAAGGGCGGGGCAGGGTTTCCCGGTCCTCTGACAGACGGTTGCGGTGAATTCGTGTGTTTTTGTCTTCCAGATCATAATGCGCCCTCCGCGCGCAGGACGAAGGGTGAGGATCAGGTTTGACAGCGCGCTGACGACCTGCCCGGACACCCCGCCCGAGTTTCGGTTTCGATACGATGGCAGGTCTCCTGACTTGCGGGTCGTCGCTTTGCCGACCTTCCCAGCCCTGGGGCCAGTGGTATTTCGGCATTGCTCACCGCTTACAGTTGCGGGGGCAGTCGCGGAGTTGGCCCTTTCCGGCATCGCCGGGGCAGACCGCACCGTGTTCCCTTTTCATCCCGCCCCAATTCCGGGGCAAGAACCATCACCACATCGCTAGCGGCTATGCAAACCCCGAGTCAAGCCACCTGTTGGGGTGAAAACCGGACGTTTGGTCATCTTGATGAAATCTTGACTCTGGTGGCCGAAATCGGGCCGATTGTTGAGTGAACCGAGTAGTTCAGAATTTGTTGGAAGCGCCATGCTTGATACCACGCCCTGCGTCCAGACTAAGGACTTTGACTTTGCCTCAGGCTCTGCCAGCCTGTCGGCACGGCTGTATCTGCCTGCAACCGAGCCGAAGACCGCCGTGGTGATTCACAGCGCAACTGCAGTGCCGCGCGAATATTACCAGCATTTTGCCCGTTGGCTGGCCGCCGAACAGGGTATTGCCTGTCTGACCTATGACTACAGCGATTTCGGGCATTCGCTGCGCGACAAACTCAAAACCTCCGAGGTGACCATGGCGGATTGGGCCTTGGTCGACATGCCCGCCGCACGGGCTGAGATGCGCAGGCGGTTCCCGGACGCTTTGCAGTGGAGCATCGGTCATTCCCTTGGCGGCTTGCTGGGGCCGGTGCAGCCAGACATTGATCAGATCGACCGGATGATCTGTGTATGTTCGGGGCTGGTTACTCTGTCCGACCATCCCTGGCCCTATCGCGGGCTGGCGTGGTTGTTCTGGCACGGCCACGGGCGTCTGGCAGTGAATGCACTGGGGTATCTGCCGGGCAAAGCTGTGGGGATCGGTGCCGATTTGCCGGGCCCGGTCTATTGGCAATGGCGCAGCTGGTGCACGGCGCCGCAGAATTATGTGCCGCAGATCGGTGACGCTCTGCCCGAAGCGAGATGGGCGCAATCGAATACGCCGGTGGACCTGTTCGCCTTCGAGGACGACCAGATGGTGCCGCCAGACGCAGTCTGGCGGCTTGCCGATCTGTATGGGCCGAAGGCGCGGCGACATCTGTTGTCTCCGAATGAATTCGGAGCGCCTGAGATCGGTCATATTGGCGCTTTTGCCCGCAGAAACCGGGCGGTTTGGCCCCGGTTGATTGCCTGAAAACGAGGCGCCTTTTTGTCACGCTTAGTGTCTGCTGCGGGACTTTTTGTCGTGCATGACGGATCGCACCATTTTGCCAAAGGCTTTGTCACGTGCCCGTGACTGCGCGAGGGTCTCGGAATTCCTCTGATCTTCGCGCCGAAGCTTGTGCCAGCGCGCCAGCCGGTCGGGCTCAATCACGCCATTGGCAATCGCCTCCTGCACAGCGCAACCGGGTTCGGCCTGGTGCTGGCAATCTGAGAACCGGCACGTTGCAGCCAATTCCAGAAGGTCTGAGAAAACCTCATCCACGCCGTCTTGGGCATCCATCAAACGCAGGGCGCGCATTCCTGGCGTATCAATCAGCCACCCCCCGTTTTGCATCGGGTGAAGCGCACGGTGGGTCGTGGTGTGGCGACCCCGTGCGTCATCCTCGCGGATCCCCGCCGTTGTCCCGGCTTGACCAGTCATGGCGTTCGCCAATGTGGTTTTGCCAACACCGGATGAGCCGATCAAAGCCGCGGTTTGCCCGGCAGGGCACCAGGACAGGATCGGATCAATCTCTGACGGCTCCAGCGCGTTGACTGTCATTACGGTCAAAAACCGGGCCAGCGCACTGGCCTGACTGGCATAGCTCTCTGGGTCAGGGCAGCTGTCGGCCTTGGTCAGGACAACAACCGGATAGCATCCGGCCTGATGCGCCAGCGCCAGATAACGCTCAAGCCGTGCCAGATTGAAATCGGCATTGCAGGAACTGACGATATACAGCACGTCCACATTCGCCGCGATCAGCTGAACCTGCGCACCGGTGCCTGCGGCCCGGCGTTGCAAGAGGCTTTTGCGCTCCAAAAGATGCCGAATGCGGTTTTGATCATCCGCAAGGACCCAATCGCCAACCGCAAATTCGCCGGTTGATCGGTCAGGGGTCAGATCAGATGTGCCGCCAAGCGCATTCAGTCCGATCAGGCGATCACGATGGACGGCGTTGATGCGATGCGGTGTGCAGGTAGGGTTCACAGCATGTTGGGCTGCAAAATGAGAGGACCATCCCAGGTCCGAAAGTGTTTTGGACATTGTTCTGCCTGTGTTCAGATACAGGAAACCATCAGGGTGGCAGGCGCGCACCCATCGGTAACGTGTTCAGGCAAAAGCGGGGGTTAGTCCCGGAAACGCTCTGCCCGAAGGGTCATTGCTACAATCATAAAGTCCCTCCTGCGGCAGTCGTTGCGCGTAAGTGAGAGGTTGGACATCGACCCAAGCGGGGCTCGTTGTGGCTGCTTCCTTCCGGATCTGACCAGGTTGGCGAGGCGCTCGCCCGCGCCAACCTCTCGAGGGTGGATATAGGCAGTTGGCCGGAAAAACACAACCCGTCAGAAGGTCAGAAGAATCCGTAAAAAGCCATTTTCGTCGGTTCCAAGGACTTGTGGATCAAATTCCTGAATGTCCTGCAGATGTCGGTGGGCATTTGGACCGGTGCGTAAGATCGCCTGCGTACCCGTGTTACTGGTGATTCTGAAGGGTTCCTGGGCCTCTTCCAGCGGATCGCTGACCAAGGTGCCTGACAGATAATCCAGCAGGGCTTGCTGGACCGGCAGGATGGGCATGTCGATACGTTGCGCATTACCCGCAAATGGGAAATGCCCGCCCCCGCTGGCGCGATAATTGTTAAGCGCGACGGCAAATTGCTGATCCGGTGCAATGGGGGTGGCACCGACCAGAACCTCTGAAACACGCCGGTTTTCGGCATTGATCAAGGTGCCCATATCGTCGAAACGCGGAGGTTGTGTCAGATCAATTCTGCAGGACAGCCCGTATAGCACATCAAAGTTGTGACCCACCCGATTTTCGCAAATAAGTTCGGATGCAGATCCGGTCGAAATCTGGTTGAAAACAGCTGCGGACATCTCAAGCCAGTCCACGATTTGGTCACCGGATACAATGACACCCTGCAATTCGTTTGGAAAAACATGCAGGTCAACCACGTTACGCAGGAATATCTCGCCAGGCTTAACATCCGTATAGAATCGCGGCCCGGCCCGACCGCCGAATTTCGAAGGTGAAACCGCCGATAAAATCGGAATATCTGCCAGGTCGGTATCGGACATACACAGACGTAACGCGGCAGCCTGGGCGGCGGCGACCAGCCTCAGCCCACGGTCCTCGGTGCAAAAGCTGAAATAGCTGTGCAGATGGTGCGGGGTGCGGCCGACCGGCTGGCCCGCTCGCCTGCGGGTTTCGGCATGACCAGAGGAAAACAGATGCAACAATTCCGGATCTTCGGGCGCCAGTGATACCATTTCGTCGGGACGCCCCGCAGATATCGGTCGTAGCGCCGCCCGGGCTTCGCCAACGGTCCAGCCGCCGCGCTCTGCCGAGTGAAGTTTCAGGTCGACCACCCCCAGATGTGATCCGGCCGTTCCGGGTAAGACAACTGGTTTGCCATGCACCAGAGTGTTTTCAGAGCCGGCCTTGGCGGGATAGGTCAAATGGGAATGACCAGCAATTATTGCGTCGATACCTTCGATTTCGGCCAGCGGAATAATCGCGTTTTCCATATTCCGTTGTGACGTGTCCGGTCCGAAACCGGTATGGGCCAACGCGATGATCAGGTCGCAATTTTCGTCTTGGAGCTTTCTGACTTTGTTTGCCGCACAAGTCAGGATGTCCTGAGTGGTAAGGGTGTCGTGCAGCTTGTGCGCCTCCCATTGCGCTGTCTGAGGGGGGAGGACCGAAAAAACACCAATTTTCAAGGCCATAGGTGTCGGCGAGCCAGGGATCTCTTTGTGCAAAATGACATGATCTTGCCAGATCTGTGGCCCATTCGTGCGCAAGGCATTGCTGCTGAGCACAGGGCAGGGGGCGTCAGAGATAACGTGCTGTAAGAATTGAAGCCCGAATCCGAAGTCGTGGTTTCCCAGGCCAATCGCATCATATCCCAGGCTGCCGAAGGCCTGCATCAGGATGTGCGGCGCATTGGCGGGATCGGCAGCCCAATCCCCCAACGGTGTACCCTGCAGAGCGTCTCCGTTGTCGAAGAGCAAGACGATGTCTCCGTCTGCCTCGGCCTCGTTCCGCGCCTGCCGGATCAGGCTGGCCGTTCGGGTCAATCCGATCGTAGGTTCGTCTTGATCCGCGTAATAATCAAAACTGCACAGGTTCATGTGCAGATCGGTGGTCGCCAAAATCCGGATACCTACAGACTGATCAGACAAATGCGAAATTGTTTTCAATACTCTACTTTTGTCAGTTTTATGAATAACAACTTCAACAAAAAGCATAGTAAGTGCAAATTTTTTTATGCACTTGCGGTAATTTGACAGGATCGCCTCGGTTTTCGGTCGTGGAATTGTCGTTGCAACACCGAAGCTGTCATGGCAGCCCTGTGCAGGCGAACCAGAGGAATTTAAATGAAGAACGCGGAACAGGTAACGTTTGGTGGATCAGGGCTGGATCGTGCCGCACATCTTCGTGGAGACGTCGACGCGATGGCAGCAGCGCGAGCACATCCGAAAGCGAAATGCCTGTTGCTGTGGCGCGGAAAGCTGCTGGTTCAAGGAGAGGCCCTTGATCAACTCTGCTTGTTACCTGTCTTGCATGAGCTGATCGCAAATGGTCCCGGTGGGATCGTCCCAGCGCCAGTATTGCTTGGTCTCTCGGATGAGGTTCCGGTTTTTTCCTTTGATATATCCGATTGGATGCCCGAGGGCGTTGATCTGTCCGAGCTTGGGGCATTCTTTGACCGATCAGAGCAACAGCACCCGGATTTGCCTGAAGGTCAGGTTTTTGTCGAATTGCGCCGCCTCATGGCGCGCCTTTCCCCACGTGATGCCGAACTTTCAGCTTCCGCCAAGGCGGTAATCGCCTGGCATGAAACCCATAGGTTTTGCGCCCGTTGCGGCGCCGCCAGCGAGATGTCGCAAGCAGGATGGCAACGCAGTTGCCCGTCGTGTGGGGGGCAGCATTTCCCACGCACCGACCCGGTGGTCATCATGTTGATCACATATAGGAATTCGGTGCTGATGGGGCGATCCCCGGGATGGCCTGAAGGGATGTATTCGCTACTGGCCGGATTTGTCGAACCCGGAGAAACGCTGGAAGCGGCGGTGCGCAGAGAGGTGATGGAAGAGGCCGGTGTCCCCGTCGGGCAAGTAACCTATCTTTCCAGCCAGCCCTGGCCCTTTCCGGCGTCACTGATGTTTGGCTGTGCAGGCGAGGCATTGTCGCAAGAAATCACTATAGACCCGGTTGAAATCGAAGACGCGATATGGGTGAATAAGGCTGAAATGATGCAGGTCTTTGCTGGGGAACATCCCAGCCTTCTGCCAGCGCGCAAAGGCGCGATTGCGCATTTTCTGCTGCAAAACTGGCTTGCAGATACGCTCGACTGACAAAATACTGGGCGAATAGGCAAGAGAACGATAACCCACCATGCAATTCTCCGCACGTGAAGATATTCAGGCCCCCGTCAACGCAGTGTTCGAAATGTTTGCGGATTTCGAACGGTTCGAGCGGATGGCAATGCGCCGCGGGATCGAGGTCCGGCGTTTGTCAGGGCATATGGGCGTTGTGCCCGGTACATCCTGGGAGACCGAGTTCCGTATGCGCGGAAAGCCCCGGCGCGTGGAAATCAATATGGCCGAATGTGATCCACCGACCCATATGCGGTTCGAGGCGGCAAGCAAGGGAATGAATGGCTCAACCAGGGTCGAGTTTCTGGCCCTGTCGCAACGTAGAACCCGGCTGACCGTGGATATGTCGCTATCGGCCAAATCCCTGCCTGCACGGCTGTTGCTGCAATCGCTCAGATTGGGTCAGTCGCGGTTCCGGCGACAGTTTCAGGCCCGCCTCAGCGAATTCGCGCGGGAAATGGAAGAACGTCATCTGCACGGTTCTTGAGAATTCCGAGACAAGAGGCCCTGAATGTCTGATGTGATATTGCGCAGCGCTGTTGTGGATGACGCCAAAGGTATTTCCGAGGTCCTGCAAGAGATCGTGACCGCCGGTAAGCGCACCAAACCCAGCGATGAGGGTTTTGCCAAAGAGCATTACATCAGCCACCACGGCAGCATCCAATGCACCGTGGCGGTGCAGGGTTCACAGGTATTGGGCTTTCAGGCGCTGAAACTGGCCGTCGACGGAAACCCTTATGGCGTAACAGCCGGTTGGGGCATCATCGGAACACATATACGTCCATCAGCCGCGCGCATGGGGGTCGGGCGGGCCCTATTTCAGGAAACGCTGCTGGCGGCCCGCGTCGCAGGTCTGCCTGCAATAGACGCGACCATTGGCGCGCAAAATGCCGAAGGCCTGGCCTATTACGCGGCCATGGGATTTGTCGATTACCGCTCACATGAAGGGGCGATGTGCAAGAAATACCGGCTGGGTTGAGCTAGCCGCGCGGCTGGACTGCCGGATAGACGCCCAGAATCTCGACATTGGTGGTAAAATGTTCCAGCTCTTCCAGGGCCAGTTGCACATTGCGATCGTCCGGGTGCCCGACAATATCCGCATAGAACTGAGTGGCCGTGAACGACCCGTCGACCATATAGCTTTCCAGCTTGGTCATGTTGACACCATTGGTGGCGAACCCGCCCATCGCTTTATACAGCGCGGCCGGGATGTTGCGGACCTGAAACACAAAACTGGTGATCATCCCATGCGCCCCGCGCCGCGACAGATCCGCGTCGCGTGACATGATCAAAAAGCGCGTGGTGTTGTCGTCGCTGTCCTCGATATGGCGGGCCAGGACGTTCAGGTTATAGATCTCTCCGGCCAACTCGCTGGCCAGCGCAGCAGAATGCAGTTCGGCGGCCTCGGAAACCTCGCGCGCGGCACGTGCATTGTCCGGGCTCACGCGTCCCTGAATGCCGTGCTGCTTCAGGAACCCAGCGCATTGTGGCAGCAGCACCAGATGCGAATGCGCTTCGGTGATGTCGCTCAGCTTGGCGCCGGGGACGGCCAACAAATTGATGTGTACGCGAACAAAAGCTTCATCGATGATATGCAATCCGCTATGGGGCAGCAGGCGGTGAATATCGGCCACCCGCCCATAGGTCGTATTTTCGACCGGAAGCATCGCCAGGTCTGCTTTGCCGGACCGAACTGATTCGATCACATCCTCAAATGTGCGGCAGGGCAGGGCCTCCATATCGGGACGAGCGTTTCGGCATGCCTCGTGGCTATAGGCACCGGGTTCTCCCTGAAATGCGATACGTTTTGTCATTTGGTCGATTCCGTGCAACAAGTTCCAGAATTGGGCGTTTAGTCGCGGTGTCTATACCTTGCCTCTTGTAAGGGGAAGCCTTAGACACCCCGCAGACAGCTGAAATGGACTCGCGATCAATGTTCGACACGATGACAGTTACCAAGGCCGCAGCAGGCCTGTTTGGCACCTTCCTGGTGCTGCTTCTGGCCAAATGGGCCGCAGAAGAGCTTTACCACGCCGATGCCCATGGCGAGACGGCTTCGTACATCATCGAAACCGAAAGCGCAGGCGAAAGCGCCAACGGTGAAGAGGTAGTATTTGAAGAGCTTCTGGCCGCCGCCGACGTTGAAAAAGGCGCCAAAGTTTTCCGCAAGTGTACCGCGTGTCACAAGCTGGAAGACGGTGCAAACGGCACAGGCCCCTATCTGTATGGTGTCGTTGACCGCCCTGTCGCAACGGCCAGCGGTTTTACCGGCTATTCGCCACCGATGCAGGCCCATGGCGGCAACTGGACACCCGAAGCACTGGATGCCTTCCTGACCAAGCCAAGCAGCTATATCTCGGGCACATCCATGAGTTTTGCTGGCCTGAAAAAACCGCAGGACCGTGCCGATCTGATTGCCTATCTGCAGACAATCGGCAACTGATGCCAGACCGGCACATCTGAAATTCAAAGCCGCTGCCCCGTGCAGCGGCTTTTTTTGTATGAAGAAACCTTCACAATGCGCTCACGCATTCTAAACTTGAATCAGTCAACGCTGGACCTTTAGCTTCGTTCAGGCGCAAGACTATAAGAAGTGACGCAACAGGGGATGAGCCAAATGGAATCCAACCGACAGATTGTTCAGGCACGTGCATTGGATTTCAGAGGTTGGTTGACCATACCGATTACCGGCTTTTTGCTGCTTGCGCTCATGACCTCTCAACTGTTTGCCGAAGAGACCATCATCAAAAGCCACGGATTCTCGGAATTTGGCGATTTGAAATACCCTGAAGGGTTTGCCCATTTCGACTATGTAAATCCTGATGCGCCGCGCGGCGGAGAGTTGTCTTATGCAGCGCAAGGGACATTTGACAGTTTCAACCCCTACACGCGGCAGGGCCGCGCGGGTGCGCGTTCTGCGGATCAGTATGAATCCCTCATGGTCGCGTCCTATGATGAAACGGCCACTTACTACGGTCTGCTGGCAGAAAGCCTTGAATACCCGGAAAGCCAGGATTGGGTCATCTTCAACATGCGACCTGAGGCGCGGTTTTCCGATGGAACCCCGGTGACTGCCGAAGATGTTGTGTTTTCGCATAATCTGCTGCTGGAACAGGGGTTAAAATCCTATGCCGACGCCGTCCGCGAGATGATTCCGCGTGCCGAAGCGCTGGATGATCATCGGGTTAAATTCTACTTCGCACCGGATATCCCGCGCCGTGGCCTAATAAGTCAGGTTGCCGGGACATCTGTGTTTTCCAAGGCCTGGTTTGAGGCAGACCCCGAAAACCGGCGGCTCGACAAATCCCGGCTTGAGCCCGGTATCGGATCCGGACCTTATGTTTTGGACAGCTATGACATCAACCGGCGCATCGTCTACAAGCGCAACCCGGACTATTGGGGCGACCACGTTAATGTGAATGTTGGCCGCAACAACTATGACTCCATCCGGATCGAATATTTCGCGGACTCGATTGCTGCGATGGAAGGGTTCAAGGCGGGCACGTTCACACTGCGCCAGGAAAACAATTCAAAAAGCTGGGCAACGGCCTATGATTTTCCTGCCATAGCAAACGGGACAGTGGTTCGGGTAGAGCTGGAAGACGGGGATGTCCCCAACGCTTCGGGCTTTGTCATGAACCTGGACCGACCGCAATTTCAGGATCCCAAGGTGCGCGAAGCCGTCCAGTTAGGGTTCAACTTCGAATGGACGAATGAAAGCTTGCAATATGGCCTGTTTCAGCAGCGCAACTCATTCTGGCAGGGAACTCACCTAGAAGCGACGGGGCTGCCCGAGGGGCGTGAACTGGAGGTTCTGCAAAGCCTGGGCGATGCGCTGGACCCTGCGGTACTGACCGACCAACCGGTCGTTGCCCATGAATCCCGCGCCGAGCGTCAGAATGATCGCCGCAATCTGCGCGCCGCGATGAAGCTGCTGGATGAGGCGGGTTGGCAGGTGGGCGAAGACGGTATCCGCCGCAATCAAAACGGTGAAGTACTGGCCATAGAATTTCTGTCAGACCAGCCGACTCTTGATCGTATCATCCAGCCATTTGTCGCTAACCTGAGGACGATGGGCATAGATGCGACCTACAATCGTGTAGACAATGCGCAATTCACCCTGCGCCGCCGTGACCGGGATTTCGACATGATTTTCGGCGGGTACCCAAGTTCGCTGCAACCTTCGACGGGACTGTACCAGCAATTCGGAACCGAGGCGGCCTCGTATTCCGTATTCAACCCGTCCGGTGCGTATGGCCCGGATATTGAACCGCTGATCGACAACATCGTAGCAGCGACCAACAGCGAAGAGTTGTTTGCCAATGTTCGCGCCCTGGACCGTGTTTTGCGGGCCAAGCGGATCATGGTGCCCACTTGGTATTTGGGCAAATACTGGGTTGCCTATTGGGACATGTATGAATACCCGGAAAACCTGCCGCCTTATTCATTGGGTGTCGAAGACCTGTGGTGGATCAACGCCGAGCAGGAAGCCCAGTTGAAATCCTCCGGCGCCTTGAGGTAATCCGCCCAAATGGGAGCATATATTCTAAGACGCCTGCTGCTGGTCATTCCCACACTGCTGGGAATCATGATCGTCAACTTCACCCTTGTGCAGTTTGTGCCAGGCGGCCCGATTGAACAGATCATCGCCCAGATGGAGGGTGGTGGAGATGTATTTGAAGGTATCGCTGGCGGTGGTGGCGATATCGAACAGCAGACCGGCGGCACAAATGACCGCTATATCGGCGGGCGTGGCTTGCCGCCTGAATTCATCGAAGAACTGGAAAAAGAATTCGGGTTCGACAAACCGCCCTTGGAACGGTTTCTGAATATGATGGGTAATTACCTGACTCTGGATTTTGGCGAGAGCTATTTCCGGTCGATCAGTGTGACCGATCTGGTGCTGGAAAAGATGCCGGTGTCTATTTCGCTAGGGCTTTGGTCGACGCTGATTGCCTATCTGGTGTCGATCCCTCTGGGTATTCGCAAGGCGATCAGGGACGGATCAAGCTTTGACACCTGGACCAGTGGTGCCATCATCGTGGCCTACGCCATCCCGGGATTTCTGTTCGCCATTTTGCTGCTGGTGCTATTTGCCGGTGGGTCCTATTGGCAGATCTTTCCGCTGCGGGGGCTTACCTCGGACAACTGGGACAGCCTGAGTGTATTTGGCAAGATTGCCGATTACTTCTGGCATATCGCGTTGCCGATCCTGGCGCTGACCATCTCTGCCTTCGCAACGCTCACCTTGCTGACCAAAAACTCGTTTCTGGACGAGATTAAAAAGCAATATGTCATGACCGCCCGCGCCAAGGGCCTGAGCGAAAGCCGGGTGCTGTACGGCCACGTATTCCGCAATGCGATGCTGATCGTAATCGCGGGTTTTCCGGCCGTCTTCATCGGTGTGTTTTTCGGAGGGTCAATCATCATCGAAACCATCTTTTCGCTGGATGGATTGGGCCGGTTGGGCTTCGAGGCCGCCGTGGCGCGGGATTACCCGGTTATTTTCGGGACCCTGTTTATCTTTGGCCTAATGGGTCTGGTGGTCGGCATCATCAGTGATCTGATGTATGTGTTGGTTGATCCGCGCATCGACTTTGAAAAGCGGGAGGGGTAAATGGCGCTTTCCCCCCTGAATCAGCGCCGGTGGCGCAACTTCCGTCGCAATGGCCGGGCGTTCTGGTCGCTGATCATCTTCTCGATCCTGTTCGGCCTGTCGCTATTTGCTGAATTTATCGCAAATGACAAACCGATCCTCGTGAAATACCGCGGTGAGCTTTATACGCCGATCTTCAATTTCTACCCAGAGACCGAGTTTGGCGGTGATTTCCAAACCGAAGCAATCTATCGCGACCCCGAAGTGCGTTGTCTGATAGACAGTGGCGGTTTGGATCAGTGCTTTGACGATCCTGACGGCATTATCGAGCAGATCGAGGCCGGATCCTTTGCCGCCGACGGGTTCGAGCGCGGCTGGGCCATCTGGCCGCTGATCCCATACTCTTTCAAAACCAGCGTTGATCGGCCGGGCGCCGCCCCGCTGCCGCCCAATGGTCAGAACCTGTTGGGCACCGATGACACCAAGCGCGATGTGCTTGCACGGGTGATCTATGGGTTCCGTCTGTCCATTCTGTTCACGCTGATGGTCACAGGTGTTGCCAGCCTGATCGGTATCTTCGCAGGCGCCATTCAGGGCTTTTTTGGCGGCTGGCTGGATTTGATCTTTCAACGGATCATCGAGATTTGGTCGGCCACCCCATCGCTTTATGTGATCATCATCATGTTCGCTATTCTAGGGCGCAGTTTCTGGTTGCTGGTGTTGCTTATGATCCTGTTCAGCTGGACCGGATTGGTTGGCGTTGTCCGAGCTGAGTTCCTGCGGGCGCGAAACCTTGAATATGTCCGGGCCGCGCGGGCGTTGGGCGTCAGCAACAGGACGATCATGTTCCGCCACATGCTGCCCAATGCAATGGTCGCCACGCTGACCTTCATGCCCTTCATCGTCACCGGCACGATTGGCGGACTTGCCTCGCTGGATTTTCTGGGCTTCGGCCTGCCGTCCTCGGCCCCGTCACTTGGCGAGCTGACCTTGCAGGCAAAACAGAACTTGCAGGCCCCTTGGCTGGCCTTTACCGCCTTTTTCACCTTTGCCATCATGCTGTCGCTTCTGGTCTTCATTTTCGAAGGCGTCCGCGATGCGTTTGATCCCAGAAAGACCTTCTCATGAGCCTGCTGGATGTAAACAACCTCAAGGTTTCGTTCCGGCAGGACGGGCAGGTCAGTGCGGCGGTCAAGGGCGTGTCCTTCGCCGTGGATCGTGGGGAAACCGTGGCTTTGGTAGGGGAATCCGGGTCCGGAAAATCTGTGACCGCCTTGTCGACCGTCTCGCTGTTGGGCGACAGCGCGATTGTCGAAGGTTCGGTGAAATATGACGGGCAAGAGATGATCGGGACGTCCGAGCAACATCTGATGGATGTGCGCGGCAACGACATCAGCTTCATCTTTCAAGAACCGATGACATCGTTGAACCCGTTGCACACGATCCAGAAGCAGATGGCAGAGTCGCTGGCGCTGCATCAGGGGGTGGTGGGCGACGCGGCCCGTGATCGGATTGTCGAGTTGCTGACGAAGGTTGGTATCCGGGACCCGAAGGATCGGTTGGACAGCTATCCGCACCAACTTTCGGGCGGACAACGGCAGCGCGTCATGATCGCCATGGCGCTTGCCAATAAGCCGGACATACTGATCGCAGATGAACCGACCACGGCGCTGGACGTGACCATTCAGGCACAGATACTCGAGTTGCTGGCAGACCTGCAGAAAGCCGAAAACATGGGGATGCTGTTCATCACCCATGACCTTGGCATCGTGCGCCGGATCGCCGATCGAGTTTGCGTCATGAAGGACGGAGAGATTGTCGAAGCCGGTGCAACCGCGGACATCTTCGAGAACCCTCAGCATCCCTATACCCGGAAATTGCTGGCGGCCGAACCGTCGGGCCAACCCGATCCGGTCGCCGCGGATGCAGAAGAGGTCGCCCGCACTGATCATCTGAAAGTCTGGTTCCCGATCCAGCGCGGCTTTCTCAAGCGAACTGTCGGCCATGTTAAGGCGGTGAATGACGCCAGCCTCAGCGTGCGCGCCGGCGAAACCGTGGGGATCGTGGGCGAAAGCGGGTCGGGCAAGACCACGTTGGCGCTGGCCATCATGCGGCTGATCGCGTCCGAGGGTGGTATCACCTTTCGCGACCAGGATGTGCGCCGTTGGTCCACACGCGAATTGCGCCGTTTGCGCAAGGATATGCAGATTGTGTTTCAGGACCCGTTTGGCAGCCTGAGCCCGCGCATGACCTGTATGCAAATCATCGCCGAGGGTCTGGCAATCCACAAGGTTGATCCACACCGCTCCCCGCGTGATCTGGTGGCGGATGTGATGACCGAAGTGGGGTTGGACCCGGCGTCGATGGACCGGTATCCGCACGAGTTCTCGGGCGGGCAGCGGCAGCGTATCGCCATCGCACGGGCGATGGTGCTCCGTCCCAAACTTCTGGTGCTGGATGAGCCGACAAGCGCGCTGGACATGACGGTTCAGGTGCAGATCGTAGACTTGCTGCGAGATCTGCAGCGGAAATACGGGTTGGCATATCTGTTCATCAGCCATGACCTAAAAGTGGTCCGGGCGATGTCACATAATGTCATCGTTATGCGGAACGGTGACGTGATTGAAATGGGCGCTGCCGAAGACCTGTTCGAAAACGCGCAGACAGATTACACCCGCGAATTGATTGCGGCAGCGGGCTGAAGCCCGCTCGCCGTGTTTTTCACGCGTTTGCGGTTTCCCGTGTTGCCGCTTTCGGTATCGGGCCGCGCAGTTCTTCATAGTGATCAAAGCTTAACTTTACCCAACCGGTGCCGCGCGTGGCGCTGGCCAGGGTGCGATGCAACTCATCCTCGGCCACGGCAGGAAGTTGGGCTTTGAAAATCTCCCAGCCCGAAGCGTTGGGGTTGCCTTCGAATCCCAGCACTTGACCCTGTAAGGAACTGATCGTGGGGACAAGGTCGCCGACGAAATCGGATGGCAGGTGAATCTCTGCGTTCAGAATGGGTTGCAGGACCACCGGTTTGGCCTGAGGCAGCGCCTCGCGTACGGCGTTCTTGCCTGCGGTTCGGAAAGCATAGTCGGAACTGTCCACATTGTGGTGTTTGCCGTCACTCAGCGTGATTTTGACATCAACAACAGGGAAGCCCTCAGGCCCCTGCTCCAGCGCGTCCTTGGCCCCGTGTTCAACTGAGGGAATATAGTTGCGCGGCACCGAACCGCCTTTCACGATCTCTTCGAACTGAAACCCTGATCCTCGCGGCATGGGCGTGACCGAGATCACGACATCTGCAAACTGACCCGCACCACCGGATTGCTTGCGGTGACGGTGGCGGTGTTCGATGGGCGCACGGATGGTTTCTCGATAGGCGGTCTCGATCGGGTCGGCCACGATTTCGATCCCGAAATCTTCGGCCAGTTTGGCGGTGATCCGGCGCATGTGCTGCGGGCCTTGAGAGCCCAGCACCGCATGGCCGGTCAGCTCATCCTGTTCCAGATGGAGACCGGGGTCGATCTCGACCAGACGGGTCAGAGCGTTCGACAGGCGCACGTCATCTCGCTCATGCGCGGGTGATACGATCTGACGTTGGGCGACTGGATGTGATGATGCCCATTCCGGCAACGGAGATTCGGATTTGCTGTCGTAAATATTGCCGGGGATCAGGTGATCGGATTTCACGGCCAGCCCGATCTGACCTGCCTCCAGCCCGGAAATCTGGGTCTTGGCGTCAAGTGTCGTCAGATTGCCGACCGTCTCACCTCCCAAAGCTTCATGCGCATGCACGCCATCTCCCAGGCCACGAAGGACGATGATCTTGCCGATATGTTTCTTCACGTCCGCGAATCCCGCAATGGCGCGGGCAGTCTCGGTGGCCTCATCGCGGTTGGCGGCAATGTTGAACTCAGGGGCTTCGTGCCGCAGGGCTTTCATCAGGCGGGTCAGGCCATTGCCATGGCTGGCCGCGCCCAGACAGGCGGGGATCAACTGGTGGTTCTGCAAAACCTGCGCGGCCAGATCGTAGATCTCGGCACTTGCGGGCTGTTTGTCTTCGATCAGCTGCTCCAACAGGTGATCGTCAAAATCCGACAGCGTCTCTAGCAGCTCGGTGCGGGCTTCTTGTTCGCGGTCCTCGACCGAGTGCGGCAGTTCGATCAGGGCCGAGGGCTGGCCTTCCTGATATTTCCAAGCCCGCTCCGAGATCAGGTCGACCGCGCCGACTATTGTCTCACCGTCGCGAATAGGGACCTGACGTAGGGCGATGTGGTGGGTGCAGTAGGTCTGTAGCGCGGCGATGATATCCCGGATACGGCCATTTGGGGCATCCATCCGATTGATGAACAGGAAACAGGGAATGCCCGCCTCTTCAACCAGCCGCAGATAGGGCGCGCACAAGACAGCCGCGTCTGGGTCCGGCGGGACAACCACAACCGCCGCATCCGAAATCGCCATGGCTGGTCCGACATAACCCAGATTGTCGCTGCCCCCGTCCACATCGATCGCGCACCAGGGCTCGTCCAAGTAAGAAAAACCGTGCAATTGCACGGTTCCGGAGACATCGAATGTGGTGGGTCGGTTGTCGAGGCGGCTTATGGCCTCGACCAGGGTTGTCTTGCCAGATTGGCTGGGGCCGAGGACGGTGAATACGCGCATGAGTGATGTCCCTCTTTTCAGGTTGCAGTAATACCTGCACGAAAAGGGCCGACCCACACGGCTGCGTGGGCGAGGACTGACTGCGAATTCACCTGCCTCAGGGTTCGGATCGTTCCGCCCAAGTGTGAAGACAACCAGAGGCTCGCGTCAAGCCCCTGTACTGGTATCTAAGCGGCAGGCCGCACAACCGGGCCCACCTGTAAGCAATCAGATCGCTGAGCTGTGGCCTGCCTTGCTCAGGTCATAGGCGTCAAAGCTGCGGGCAATCATTCGGGTCAGCGGCCGGGCCTCGGGTGGGATGAAGAGGCCATCCTTGGTGACGTGTAGCAGATTGTTGAAGTCGGCATTGGCCCTCTGGTACATCTCGTTCAGCTCTTGGGCGGATATGTTGTGGTCACGCAGAATCTCTGCCGAATTGATTTGAAAATCACACATCAGCGCTTCGATCAGACGTGCGCGCAGAATGTCCTGCCCCTTGAACAAATGCCCGCGCGAGGTCGAAAAGCAGCCCTCGCGGATGGCCCTTGTATAGGCGGATGTCGCCGGGGCGTTCTGGGCATAGCCCTGCGGAAACCGCGAGATCGAGCTTGCGCCCACACCGATCAGCACCTCGGCCTGATCATCCGTATAGCCCTGAAAGTTCCGTTTCAGCCGCCCGGCCCTGAGCGCATGTGTCAGACCATCATCTTGCGTGGCAAAGTGGTCGATTCCAATCTCGGCGTAGTCATCCCAGAGGAACAGGCGACGGGCTGTATCGAACAGCTCCAGACGTTGCTCGGGCGTGGGCAATGCGTCCGAAGGAATCAACTGTTGCCGTTTGGCCATCCACGGCACGTGGGCGTATCCATACAGCGCAACGCGGTCGGGGTTCAGTGACAGCAGTTTCTGTACGCTTTCTGTCATCCTTGATTTGGTCTGATGCGGCAGACCGTACAGGATATCAGCGTTCAGGCTGGTAATGCCGCGGGCACGGATCATGTCCACAGCTGCGCGCGTGGTGTCATAGCTTTGGACGCGACCGATAGTTTTCTGAATCTCATCGTCGAAATCCTGCACGCCGATCGAGGCACGGTTCATGCCCGCTTCGGCCAACGCGTCCAGTCGGGCTTGGTCAATCTCGTTCGGGTCGATTTCGACCGAGAATTCAGCACCCGGGCCCAGCGGTACAACATCCAGAATGCGTGTGGCCAGATCCCGCATCAGATCGGGATTCAACAGCGTTGGTGTGCCACCGCCCCAGTGCAGACGCGACAGGGTGACGCCTTGAGGCAGGCGCGCGGCCAGCAGATCAAGCTCGGCCTTGAGGACGTCGACATAGGCGATGACCGGGTTGTCAGTTTGCGTCCCCTGTGTTCTGCAGGCACAAAACCAACACAGCCTGCGGCAGAAGGGCACGTGTATGTACAACGAGACGGAGCTGCCGGGTTTGATGCCGGTAATCCAGTCTTCGTAAAGGTTTACCCCCACATCATTGCTGAAGTGAGGGGCTGTTGGATAGCTTGTGTAGCGCGGTACTTTCGCGTCAAATAGTCCAAGCTTTGCAAGTTGTGGTTTAACTATCATGGCGATACCGTTAGAGGACGGCACGCCTAGCAACCTTGATAGAGATCAAGTGGGAACGCGCATGACACAGATTTTCAAAATCGATCATACAAACTGTGAAGATTGTCCAATCCGCCACAGAGCAGTCTGCGCGCATTGCGATGTTCATGAGCTGGAGCTTCTTGAAGGTATTAAATATTATCGCAGCTTCGAGGCTGGGCAGACAATCATCTGGTCCGGTGATCAGATGAATTTCGTGGGCTCGGTCGTGTCGGGGATCGCTTCTTTGACTCAGACCATGGAAGATGGGCGCACGCAGATGGTTGGCCTTTTGCTGCCCAGCGATTTCGTCGGTCGTCCCGGTCGAGATTCAGCGCCTTACGACGTCGTGGCAACGACTGACATTGTCATGTGCTGTTTCCGTAAGAAGCCGTTCGAAGAACTGATGGGTGCTACTCCGCATATCGCGCATCGTTTGCTTCAGATGACATTGGATGAGCTGGACGCTGCCCGTGAATGGATGCTTGTGCTGGGACGCAAGACTGCGCGCGAAAAAATCGCAAGCCTGTTGTCCATCATTGCGCGCCGGGATGCGTCGATTGGGCAGAACGGAAGTTCCAGCCCAATCGTTTTTGATCTTCCGCTGACGCGCGAGGCGATGGCAGACTACCTTGGCCTTACACTGGAAACCGTCAGCCGTCAGATATCCGCCTTGAAGAAAGACGAGATCATCTTGCTAGAAGGCAAGCGCCGTGTATCTGTTCCGGATATGGGCCGGTTGATGGAAGAGGCAGGCGACGATTCCGATGGCGGATATCTGGTGTGATTCACATACGGCGTGACCCGTTGTCTTAACCGTGGTTTAGTGGGACCAGTGAAACTGCGTCAGGAGTAAGTCATGGGATTCAGCAGCCTTTTGGCCATGCTGCTTATTGGTGCCATCGCGGGATGGTTGTCCGGAAAGATCATGGAAGGCCGGGGATTCGGCTTGATTGGTAACATCATCGTTGGCGTTGTCGGGGCATTTCTGGCCGGGCTAATTTTCCCAGCCCTTGGTTTTGCCGTTGGCGGCGGTCTGGTCTCGTCCATTATTTTCGCCACCATCGGGGCGATCATTCTGCTTTTCCTGATCGGCCTTGTGAAACGCGGGTAAAAGCCGCCCGCTGGGCGGCTCTGCCGTTTCAATGTGCCATGAACACCGGAACAGTCGATTGTTCCAGCATATTGCGTGTCGCGCCGCCCAGGATGGCTTCTCGGAATCGGGAATGCCCATAGGCGCCCATGACGATCATATCTGTTTCGGTATCCGTCGCATGGCGGTTCAGGATGTCCGATACACGCGACATTGTTTTGCTGAGCACGTCGATTTCGCACTTAACTCCGTGGCGTGACAGCATCTGGGACAACAACCCACCGGGGTCCGAGCGATCCGGCCCATGCGTTGGTGGGTCGATCACCACGATCCGCACCTGATCGGCCTCGATCAGGAAGGGTAGGGCGCAGCGAATGGCGCGCATGGCCTCGACGCTTTCGTTCCAGCCGACCAAGACAGTACCGGGCTTGTCAAAAGGCGTCGTGTTTTCGGGTATGACCAGAACCGGAGCGTGACCTTCGAACATGGCTGCCTCGACGATAGGCTCTGCTTCGACGCTGCGGTCTTTTCCGTAAGGTTGCGGCAAAATAACAAGGTCCGAGAACCGCGCCCGATGGGCAACGTGGCGACCAATATCGGCAATCTGGGCCACGCCGCTTTCCGCAGACCAGCGTACGCCGGAACTGTTCAGATAGGTCTCTGCATAGTGCAGGGTGTCCTCGGCCTCTGCTTTGGCGCGGGACAGGGTCTCCTGCAGAATCAGCGCGTTGGCGCCAGCATAGTAATAGCCGGTCTGACTGCGATCGACCCCCAGGCACAGGGCTTCGGCATGCGCATCCTGGGCTGTGGCCAGGGCTGCCATCTGTGCCAGCGCCGGGGCCGATTGTTCCGTTTCCGTTAGAACGGTGAGAAGGGACTTATACGCCATCTTAACCTCTTGCCTCCAGGGCCGTTCCGTCCGCGACATTCCGGCCAAATCATTTCTGTAGCCTTGTCATAATATTCGCTATTCTGTCTTGATACAGATCAAAGCAGTTTGGGCTGTCCTCGGACAAAACAACAACCAGTCAAATGGGTTCCGCGACAAAAAAGAATCGCGCGGAGCATGGCAAAGGGACGCAATATGTCAAATTACATCAAGCTGATCGTGCTTGGTCTGATCGTGCTGTTTGCAGCGATCGGGACCAATTATGCACGCGATTTGGCGTATCAGGTGCATGCAATTCTGGTGATGTTGATCGCCGCGGGATTGTTCATCTGGACGCTTAGAAACACGGATGAGCCAGATATCCTGATAGATCGTTCAGGCGAGTACATGGACGATGTGGTCCGTTACGGCGTAATCGCGACGGCCTTTTGGGGCGTGGTTGGTTTTCTTGCCGGGACATTCATCGCCTTTCAGCTGGCCTATCCGGTGCTGAACTTTGAATGGGCACAAGGATATCTGAATTTTGGCCGATTGCGTCCGCTGCATACATCGGCGGTTATCTTTGCCTTTGGCGGCAACGCACTAATCGCAACGTCCTTCTACGTCGTCCAGCGGACCAGCGCCGCGCGCCTGTGGGGCGGCAATCTGGCATGGTTCGTTTTCTGGGGCTATCAGCTGTTCATTGTGCTGGCTGCGACCGGGTATGTGCTGGGTGGAACCCAGTCCAAGGAATACGCCGAGCCGGAATGGTATGTTGACCTGTGGTTGACCATCGTCTGGGTGGCCTATCTGGCCGTGTTCCTTGGGACGATTGTCAGGCGGAAAGAGCCGCACATTTATGTGGCGAACTGGTTCTACCTGGCCTTTATCGTTACCGTCGCCATGCTGCATCTGGTCAACAACATGACTATCCCTGTCAGCATCTGGGGTTCGAAATCTGTCATCGTCTGGTCAGGCGTTCAGGACGCGATGATCCAGTGGTGGTACGGCCACAACGCTGTGGGCTTTTTCCTGACAGCCGGCTTTCTGGGCATGATGTACTATTTCATCCCGAAACAGGCCGAACGTCCGGTGTTCAGCTACAAGCTGTCGATCATCCACTTCTGGGCGCTGATCTTCCTGTATATCTGGGCTGGTCCGCACCATTTGCACTATACCGCGCTGCCCGACTGGGCCTCGACACTGGGCATGGTGTTCTCGATCGTGCTGTGGATGCCGTCCTGGGGTGGCATGATCAACGGCCTGATGACCCTATCGGGTGCGTGGGACAAGCTGCGTACGGACCCGGTGATCCGGATGATGGTGATTTCGGTCGGCTTCTATGGCATGTCCACTTTTGAGGGCCCGATGATGTCGATCCGAGCGGTTAACTCTTTGAGCCACTATACCGACTGGACCATTGGTCACGTGCATTCGGGTGCGCTGGGTTGGAACGGCATGATCACCTTTGGTGCGCTGTACTTCCTGGTTCCTGTCTTGTGGAAGCGTGAGCGTCTGTATTCGTTGCAAATGGTCAGCTGGCACTTCTGGCTCGCCACTATCGGCATCGTGCTCTACGCCGCGTCGATGTGGGTGACAGGTATCATGGAAGGCCTGATGTGGCGCGAAGTGGATGCCAACGGTTTCCTTGTGAACTCGTTCGCCGACACCGTGGCTGCCAAGTTCCCGATGTATGTGGTGCGAGCTCTGGGTGGGGTCATGTTCCTCGCTGGGGCGCTGATCATGTGCTACAACCTGTGGATGACTGTGCGGAAAGCGCCGGCCAAAGAGGCCAGCCTGACCGTCGCGGTCCCGGCTGAATAAGGAGGGCCGGAGCAATGGCAATTCTCGACAAACATAAGATCCTCGAGACCAACGCGACCCTCCTGCTGATCTTCAGCTTTCTGGTCGTGACCATCGGTGGCATCGTGCAGATCACCCCGCTGTTCTATCTTGAGAACACCATCGAAAAGGTGGAGGGCATGCGCCCTTACACCCCCTTGGAAATGGCGGGCCGTGACATCTATATCCGCGAAGGCTGCTATGTCTGCCACAGTCAGATGATCCGCCCGATGCGGGATGAGGTCGAGCGCTATGGCCACTACTCGCTGGCGGCTGAATCAATGTATGATCATCCGTTCCAGTGGGGGTCCAAACGCACCGGCCCTGATCTGGCCCGTGTCGGTGGTCGTTATTCTGACCAGTGGCATGTGGATCACCTGCGCAACCCGCAGTCGGTGGTGCCTGAATCTGTAATGCCGAAATACGGCTTCCTCGAGCATCGCAAGATTGACGGTAAGTATATCGGTGATGTCATGAAGGCGAATGCGCTGGTAGGCACGCCCTATACCGAAGAGATGCTGGAGAACGCCGTGGCGGATTTCCGGGCGCAGGCCGATCCCGACAGTGACTATGACGGCCTGCTGGAACGCTATGGTGACAAGGTCAGCGTGCGGAACTTCGATGGTCAGCCCGAGCTGACTGAAGCGGATGCGATGGTCGCTTATCTGCAGATGCTGGGAACGCTGGTCGATTTCTCGACCTTCACCCCAGACGCGAACCGGTAAAGGAGAGTGTGATGGAAGAATATACACTCTTACGGCAATTCGCGGATAGCTGGATGTTGCTGCTGCTCTTTGTTTTCTTTGTTGGGATCATAATCTGGGTTTTTCGCCCGGGTTCCAGCAAGGAATACAAGGACACCGCGAATATCCCGTTTCGGCATGATGATGCACCAGCGCCCCTGCGGGGCGACGACAATCCCGCCACATCCAAGGAGGCGCGGCAATGAGCAAGACACCTGAAAAACAGCCGGGTGATCCGAGTACAACCGGCCACAGCTGGGATGGTATCGAAGAATTCGAAAACCCGATGCCGCGCTGGTGGTTGTGGACATTCTACGCCACCATCTTCTGGGCGGTGATCTATACGATCATGTATCCCGCATGGCCCTTGGTTCAATCCGCCACTGCTGGCGTTTTGGGCTGGTCCTCTCGCGCTCTGGTACAAGAAGAGATGATTGCGTTTGAAGAGGCGAATGCCCCTTGGAACGCCAAGCTTGTGGAAACATCGCTTGAAGATATCTCGGCAGATCCCGAACTGCAGCAATACGCGGCGAATGCCGGGGGCGCGGTGTTCCGTACCTGGTGTGCGCAATGCCACGGCTCAGGCGCGCAGGGTGCACCAGGATTCCCGAACCTGCTGGATGACGCCTGGCTGTGGGGCGGTTCGCTTGAGGATATCGAGACCACAATCGCCTATGGCATTCGCAACGAGGAAAGCGACGATGCGCGCTATTCCGAAATGCCTGCATTTGGCGAAATCCTGGAACATGACGAGATCACCCAAGTGGTTCAATACGTGATGTCCCTGACCAATGCGCAGACTGATGACGTAGCTGCGCAGGCAGGCAAGGTCGTCTTCGAAGATAACTGTTCGTCCTGTCATGGCGAGGATGGCACTGGTGACGTCTTTCAGGGCGCACCCAACCTGACCGATGCGATCTGGCTCTATGGTGGCGACGCAGAGGCATTGACTGAGACCGTGACCAATAGCCGTTTCGGTGTAATGCCTGCTTGGGAAAACCGCCTTACCGACGCGCAGATCCGCGCTGTGACGGCCTATGTCCACCAGTTGGGTGGCGGTCAGTAAGGCCAAAAGAATACCTTCGGACGGTTCGCCGCCCGAAGGTTAAGGCACCGGCTGTTCTCTCTGTTCGCGCGTTTCCTGAACAGCCGGTGCTACTATTTTCAGACTACAGGCCCCCATTGGTGCAGTCCAGATGCGCCTTTTCGCGCGGGCCAGACTTTTCAATCCACCAGTGATGGTCCGGCAGCCAACTGCCGCGCGCAAGGTCACGGCTATCTGTGCCAGTGCCTTTGCCGTTAGCCTCTGTTTTGGTGGCTACCATGAAACTTCGTGCCAGTATCGCAAGCATCTGATCCCTCCTGGATTGTGTTGCCGCTGTTATCAGGATTGATCTTTAGCCTGATAAATGCGACTCAATTACCATTCCAATATGTAAGTAGGACTTACAGATGAACTGGATGGATATGCCGCCGCTTGCGGCTTTGCGCGCCTTTTCTGCCTTTGCTGAGACTGGAAATGTTGTTCAGGCAGGGGCGTCGCTGAATGTCAGTCACGCAGCGATCAGCCAACAACTGCGTGCGCTTGAAAAACACCTGGATCTGGCCCTTCTGGACCGATCCGGTAAATCCATGACCCTGACGGCCGAGGGCAAGGTTCTGGCGCGTGCCCTGCATTTGGGATTTGGGGCCATAGGTGCGGCGGTCACTGACCTGAAGCGTGCAACCGAGGATCGCCCGGTCCACGTATCGCTGACGGCCTCTTTCGCAGCTTCATGGCTTATGCCGCGCTTGCCCGCATTTCAGGCCGAGCATCCAGGCATTCACCTTGCGCTGGATCCCTCGCCCCGGTTGGTCGATCTGCGCCCGGGCGGCGTGGATCTGGCGATCAGATATGGGGCAGGGGACTGGCCCGATGTGACGGCCGAACTGCTGTTGCAAAGTCCGATCGTGATTGTCGCCGCGCCATCCCTGTTGACTGGGCGGGCACCTGTGACACCTAAAGCACTCAGCCGTCTGCCCTGGCTTGAGGAGTTCGGCACAACGGAGGCAACGCAATGGCTGGCCCGTCACGGCGTGGACCACAGCCCCGGCGCTGGCCGCATCGCCTTGCCGGGAAACCTGCTGCTTGAGGGAGTGCGCGCCGGGCAGGGTGTAACAGCCACCGTGCGGCATTTTGTCGAAGCGGATATCATTGCGGGTCGATTGGTCGAACTGTTCCGCGAACCCGACGGGCGCGGATACCATATTGTCACCGGTAATATGCCGCTTCGTCCAGGGGTGAAGATATTTATCAGGTGGCTCAGGCGGCAAGCTGGTAAGATGTGACAAAAGGTGTCTTTACGATGCGCTTTTGACCCATGTCAAAGTGGCTGCCCGTATGATCTGGAAGAAGACGCCGTAGAACAGCTACATCTGGAGCCAGCCCGTGAGCGATTCCGACCCCGCCCCCAGCCTATACGCAGCGCGCGAACCGATCTTTCCCCGCCGCGTGTCCGGCCCGTTTCGCAACCTGAAATGGTTCATCATGGCGGTAACGCTGGGGATCTATTACGTCACACCCTGGATCAGATGGGATCGCGGTCCCAGCCTTCCGGACCAGGCGGTGCTGCTGGATCTGGCCAACCGGCGCTTTTACTTTTTCTGGATCGAGATCTGGCCGCACGAGTTCTATTTCGTGGCCGGGTTGCTGATCATGGCCGGTCTGGGCCTGTTTCTGTTTACATCGGCGCTGGGGCGCGTGTGGTGCGGCTATGCCTGCCCGCAGACCGTCTGGACTGATTTGTATATCTTGGTCGAGCGCTGGATCGAAGGTGATCGAAACGCCCGTCTGCGCCTGCATCGTCAGAAAAAGATGGATTTCCACAAAGCAAGGCTGCGCGTCACCAAATGGGTCGCCTGGCTGTTTATTGGTCTGGCAACGGGTGGTGCGTGGGTGTTCTATTTCGCTGATGCGCCAACGCTGGTCCGTGATCTAGTGACCGGAAATGCACATCCGGTCGCCTATACAACCATATTGATCCTGACGGGGACGACCTTTTTGTTCGGTGGGTTCGCACGCGAGCAGATCTGTATTTACGCCTGTCCCTGGCCGCGCATTCAGGCCGCGATGATGGACGAGGATACTCTGGTGGTTGGGTATCGCGAATGGCGCGGTGAACCGCGCGGCAAAGGCAAGCGGACCGCGGATTCCGATCTTGGGGACTGCATTGATTGCATGGCCTGTGTGAATGTCTGCCCTGTCGGTATCGACATCCGCGACGGTCAGCAGCTTGAATGTATCACCTGTGCGCTGTGCATCGACGCCTGCGATGACATGATGGCCAAAATTGGCAAGCCGCGTGGCTTGATCGACTACATGGCGTTGAGCGACGAATCGAGTGAACGCGCCGGTGATCCGCCCAAGAATGTCTGGAAACACATCCTGCGGCCTCGGACCATCATGTATACGGGTATGTGGTCTGCGGTTGGCTTCGCGCTTTTGTTCGCCCTGTTCATCCGGTCTGACATTGATCTGACCGTAGCGCCGGTGCGAAACCCGACATTTGTAACCCTTTCTGACGGCACTATTCGTAACACTTATGATGTACGACTGCGGAACAAACATGGCGAGGACCGCCCATTCCAACTGACCCTGTCCGGTGATCCGGCCCTGAAGATACAGATCGAGGGGGTTGAAGGTGAGACTGTCAATGTGACGGCGGACACGGCACAGTTGACCCGTGTTTACATCGTCGCATCGGGCGACACCGGGCCAGCAACTTTGGATACGACGCCGGTCCGCATCTGGGTCGAAGACCTGCAGAGCGGTGAGCGCGCCTATAAGGACACCACGTTTAACGGACGAGGGAACTGAACATGGCTGAACGTAAATTCACCGGCAAACATGCGCTGGCTGTGTTCGTTGCATCCTTTGGCGTGATCATCACGGTGAACCTGGTTCTGGCCTATAGCGCGGTGAAGACCTTTCCGGGGCTCGAGGTCAAGAATTCCTATGTCGCCAGCCAGGAATTCAACGAACGCCTGAAGGAACATCAGGCGCTGGGCTGGTTTATCCGCGCCGAGATGTCGGGCGGCTTGCTGATCCTGCATATAACCGATCAGACGGGCGCACCGGTCAAGGTGGCTGACCTGCAGGCCGTTGTGGGCCGCGCGACCCATGTCAAAGATGATTTTGCTCCTGATTTCACATTCGACGGGACTGCATATGCGACTCCGGCATCGCTGGGTCCGGGCAACTGGAACATTCGGCTGGTTGCCAAAGATCACAGCGGGGCCGAGTTTGCACAGCGCGTGCCGCTTTATGTGAAGGGCTAGGGGATGTCTGCGCAGATGTCCTCTGGCACCGCAGCTTGCCCCGGCTGTATCGCCGCCCCGGCAGAGCCCGCAAGGCCGATCCCGCAGGATGTGCAGATCGCGCTGTCATTGCCGGGAATTCACTGCTCGGCCTGTATTGCCACGGTCGAGCGTGAATTGAATGCCCAGCCCGGGGTCGAGGACGCGCGCGTGAACCTGACCTTGAAACGCGCGATGGTCAAAGCCGCGCCCGATCTGCGGGCCGCCGATCTGATCCCGGTGCTTGAACGCGTAGGCTTTGAGGCGCACGAGCTGGACCCTGGATCCCTGTCTGCCACGCAGTCCGACAAAGCTGGTCGCGACCTGTTGATGCGGTTGGCGGTGGCTGGTTTTGCCTCGATGAATGTAATGTTGCTGTCTGTCTCTGTCTGGTCAGGGGCAACCGATGCAACGCGCGACATGTTCCACTGGATTTCGGCAGCGATTGCTTTGCCTGCGATCGCGTTTTCGGCGCAGCCCTTCTTTGCCAATGCCTGGAGCGCCTTGCGCGTCGGTCGCCTGAATATGGATGTGCCGATCGTGTTGGCAATCCTGTTGGCATTGGCCACATCGCTGTGGGAAACCGCGCTGAGTGGTGAGCACGCCTATTTTGACGCCGCCCTGACCCTGACGTTCTTTCTGCTGGCCGGTCGCTATCTGGATTACCGTACCCGCGCCGCCGCCCGATCCGCAGCCGAGGAGTTGACCGCGTTGGAAGTTCCGCGCGCGATCAGGCTGGCCGATGGTCAAGAAGTTGAGGTGCCCGTCGCAACGCTGAGCGTGGGTGATCTGATCCTGGTACGTCCCGGAGGCCGAATGCCGGTGGATGGCGAAATCGTTTCCGGGCAATCCGAGCTCGACCGATCGCTGCTGACGGGTGAAACCTTGCCGGTATTTGCGGAAACCGGTCTGACGGTCAGTGCTGGCGAGGTAAATTTAACGGGTCCATTGACCGTACGGGCGACAGCCGTGGGTGAGGATACCTCGCTGCACCGCATGGCCGATCTTGTGGCCATCGCGGAATCTGGGCGGTCGCGTTATACTTCGCTGGCGGATAAGGCAGCCAAGCTTTATGCACCGGGCGTGCATATCCTGTCGGCGCTGAGCTTTCTGGGCTGGTATATCTATTCCGGCGATATCCGCACCGCGCTGAATATCGCAGCAGCGGTGCTGATCATCACCTGCCCCTGTGCGCTGGGTCTGGCCGTACCGGCGGTGACGACGGCGGCCTCGGGCCGGTTGTTCCGCAAGGGGATGCTGATCAAACACGCCACAGCGCTGGAACGCCTCGCCGAGGTGGATACGGTTGTGTTCGACAAGACGGGAACACTGACCTCGGGAACGCCGGAGCTGACCAATCTTGCGGATCATGCGCCCGGCGATCTGGAAATTGCACTGGCACTGGCCGAGGCCTCGTCGCACCCGCTCTCTGTTGCGCTGGCGCAGGCTGCCCGTCAAGCGGGGGTCACGCCTGCAAATGTAGAGGGGATCTCTGAAGTTCCGGGGTACGGCACCGAAGGCATCTTTCAGGACCATCCCGTGCGTCTGGGACGCGCCGAATGGACCGGTGGGCAAGAGGCTGAACAAACTGCGGCCTGGCTGTCGTTAGCAGGGCGGGCGCCTTCAGTGTTCTTGTTCTCGGACACATTGCGCGCCGGTGCGGCTGAGGCGGTTCAGGCGTTTCGCGATGAGGGGAAAAAGGTCATTTTGATCTCGGGCGATACGCAAGGCGCGGTTGAGGCGCTGGCCGGTAAGCTGGGGATTGAGACATGGATTGCGCAGGCCCTGCCGCAGGACAAGGCAACCCATGTGCAAAGCCTGCGGGATCAAGGCTGCCACGTCCTGATGGTTGGTGACGGGCTGAACGACACGGCGGCGCTGGCCGCGGCGCATGTGTCGATTTCACCGGCCTCGGCGCTAGATGCTGCGCGCGTGGCATCCGATATCGTGCTGTTGGGTAACGACCTGTCGCCGATTGCGGGTGCCTGCGATACCGCGGTTAAGGCAACGAAACGGATTCGCGAGAACTTCCGTATTGCAACCATCTATAATATCATTGCAGTGCCACTGGCGGTTGCGGGCCTAGCCACGCCGCTGATCGCGGCATTGGCAATGTCGACCTCGTCCATTACCGTTTCTCTGAACGCGCTGCGGCTAAGGTGATCTGAATGGAAGTTCTGGCCTATCTCATACCGATTTCCCTGCTTTTGGGAGGGGTTGGCCTGTTTGCGTTCATCTATACCGTTCGGTCGAACCAGTATGACGACCCTGAAGGCGATGCGCGCCGCATTCTAAGCGACGAATGGGACGATAAGCCCAAGCCCTGACGGCCCCCTTGAAATTGCCTCAATGCCCGGTTATGTCCGGCCCATCCGCTAGCAGAGAGAACAAAGCCAAATGGCAACTATGAATCCGATCCAGTTTATTCAGCAGGTCCGTGCCGAGGTTTCAAAGGTCGTCTGGCCAACCCGCCGCGAGGTGTTGCTGACCACGGTCATGGTGTTCATCATGGCAGCACTGACGGCTGTGTTCTTTGCGCTGGTCGATCTTGGTATTCGTGGTGGCCTGCAGCTGATTCTGGGCATGTTCGGTTAAACCGGGCCGGGCAGGTCGGAAACGTCGCTGCCCCCTTGCACAGCTTGCGATGTCAGAGTAGGTGACGCGGTACTATTCGGAATGGGCGTGCGGCGATTCGGGCTGTGCGCCGCTTTTTATTCCGGGTGACGCGACAGATTTTCAATAACGGCTTTTCCGGTACATGGAATGCAGCCGAAGGCAAACAAGGACGACAGGTTCATGGCGAAACGGTGGTACTCGGTCAGCGTTCTTTCGAATTTCGAAAAGAAGATCGCAGAGCAGATCCGCACGTCGGTGGCCGAGCAGGGCCTTGAGGATGACATTGACGAAGTTCTGGTGCCCACCGAAGAGGTGATCGAAGTGCGCCGGGGCAAGAAAGTCACAACCGAACGTCGCTTTATGCCGGGTTACGTGCTGGTACATATGGAAATGTCGGATCAAGGGTATCACCTGGTCAACTCGATCAACCGGGTCACTGGTTTTCTGGGTCCGCAAGGCCGCCCGATGCCGATGCGCGATGCCGAGGTGAACCAGATCCTCAACCGTGTCCAGGAGGGCGAAGAAGCGCCCAAGCTGATGATCTCGTTCGAAATTGGCGAGAAGGTCAAGGTGAATGACGGTCCGTTCGAAGATTTCGACGGCATGGTCGAAGGTGTGGATGACGATAACCAGAAGCTGAAGGTTTCGGTCTCGATCTTTGGTCGGGAAACCCCGGTCGAGCTGGACTTCACTCAGGTCACCAAGCAAAGCTAATTTCCAATTAGCGAAATTTGACAACGCCGCGTTGCCCTGGGCACTGCGGCGTTTCTTGTTTTGGAGCCTTCAGCCCGTTATCAGACCCGGGCAAATCAGGGCGGAACTGATCTGTCGAAATCGGGATAATCTTTGTCGTAACCAATCGGGATGGGACCCGGCCGCCTGGCATATTTGGACAACCATGTAAGGCAAGTGGGCAGGTAGATGAAATTCATACATATCACAGATATCCACCTTGTTGACCAAGACGGGCACCTGAATGGTGGCGTTCCTTCGACCCAATTTGCCCGTTGCCTTGAGGATATCGCCAAATGGCATTCGGATGCAGCGTTTTGCGTGATATCCGGCGACCTGGCCGAGTTTGGAAGGGCTGAAGCCTATCAGGTGCTCAAGTCACATCTGGACGGTTTCCCGCTTCCTTGTCACCTGATGATCGGCAACCATGATGATCGTAAGGTTTTCAGAACGGTCTTTACGGATGACCCTGTGGATTCAAATGGCTTTGTTCAGCAAAGCATCGAGACCGACGCGGGAAAGTTTATCTTTCTGGATACGACAAAAGACGGTGCGGATATGCATGAAGGCCAGCTGTGCACCTTGCGCTTGAATTGGCTGAAAGAACAGCTGATCTCGGCGGGGGATAAGCCCTGCTATTTGTTCATGCACCACCCGCCTTTTGACATCGGCATTCCCTATGTGGACGACATCCGCCTGGTCGAAGCCGAAGTGTTTTTTGAAACACTCGGTCACGGGCGTAACATTCGCCACGTCTTCTATGGGCATGTCCATCGTATGACCTATGTGAACTGGCGTGGCATCCCGTTCACCAGCCTGCCCAGCCTCAATCACCAAATCCCTCTGACTGCCGACAGTGTTGACGGGGAATTCTGTGATGAACCGCCAGCCTATGGTGTTGTGCAGATCGCGGACGACCAGATGACTGTGCACTATAACACCTTTCTGCAGCGCAATCCGCTTCATCAGACCTGAGATATGGAACTTGGCCTGATTGTTCTTGTTCTGATTTCGGCGGCGACACATCCGCTGCGGGATCTGTTGTTGAAAGACACGGCGCATCCGGTGTCCTGTTATGTCGGTGTAGCGCTGACCTGGGTCATTCTTGCGGCGCTTCACGCTCGACTGGTTGGCCAGCCCCTGACCCTCAGCCGCGAGGTCTGGCCTCTGGTGCTGGTTTCTTCCCTAGGGTTGAGTTTTTATTACTATGGCACGCTTTCGGCCCTGCGCCGGGGCAACCTTTCGGTGTATTATCCGATCATCCGGTCCTCGCCGATTGCCATCGTTGCCTTTAGCTGGCTTGCGCTGGATCAACAGTATTCGTGGCTCATCCTTGTGGGGATTTCGCTGGTCCTGATGGGCAGCCTGATGATCCAGAAATCGCCGGGCGGGTTGCTGCATGATCACAAGGCTTTTGCGCTGGCTGTCATGGCGATGTTGGGCTCGGCCGCCTATTCGCTGAGCGATGCGAGCGCTATGCAAAAAACAACCCCCGCGCCTTTCCTGTTCTACTGTTATATCCTGGTGACATTGACCCTTGCCGGCATCCGGGCCTGGGAAGATCGCCATATGTCGACCCCATTTCTGGGCGTGGTACGAGGCTGGACACACGCCCCGTGGCGGATCGTATTCGCAGGGATTGCATCCTATCTATCTTATCTTTTTATCCTGAGAGCTTTCCAGTTAGGCGCCGAGGCCGCTCCTGTCAGCGCAGTCCGGCAGGCCTCGATTCCGGTATCCGTAGTCCTTGCCGCGCTCGTCCTGAAAGAGCCGCGCTTTCTTCACCGCATCGGCTGGGCCTGCCTGATCGCGCTTGGGATATTGGCAATCACACAGTCCTGATTAGCCTTTGCGCGACAACTGGCAAGCAAGGCAGAGTTGCACCAGGTTTTCTACATCACTCGGCGAGGTGGCGAAGCGCCCAAACTGATGATCTCGTTCGAAATCGGCGAGAAGGTCACGGCCTATTCTGGTCCATTCGTGGATTTTGACGGGATGGTCGAGGGCGTGGATGACCAGAGGCAGGAGGCATAATTTATTCGGTGGATTTTGAGGGGCCGCATTGCCCTAGCCAGTGCGGCATCTTGGCTGGCTGAACGTTTACATTGATGATCTGGGTTGGTACATAACTGCCCTATTGATTTGACCGAATGTTTTTTCCGAAAAGTGACCACAAGGCGTTTTTCATGCGTGCGTTCATCTATTTTGTTTTCTTGATTTTGGCTGCGTGTACCGCTGATGTTTTGTCACCCGAAGTGTTGTCCTCGAAAGTAGCGCGCGCATCGTCCGCAGAGCTGTGTTCCGCATATCGGCTCCCAAGTACGACATTGCGGGGGAAACTGATGATCGAAGCAGAGCTGGCTGCTCGAAAAGTAAACCAATGTGGTTATAGCAATTATGGTCAGTACAGCCTGTCTACAGCTGGGACCAAATCTACGAGCGACCGTTTTCATCCGAGGCAGCAGGGGGTGACTATGATTGTGATGACTTTCCGAATGGCGCAGCAGCGCAAAGGTTCTTCTTAGCGTCTGGTGGACCTCTATCTGATCCACATAATTTGGATCTTGATGGCGATGGTCTCGCGTGTGAGTGGGGTGCTCAGATCAGGAAAGTATCTTCGTACCGCCGACCGGTTGCCAGCATTAGGCGCGTGACCTCACGATGCTACACGGGTCCAAGAGGCGGAACCTACACAATCACGGCGAGTGGAAACAAGAACTATGGCGGCTGCTAAGTTGCTCTGATAGCCCGCAAGGTTGTGCATGTAGCCTGTGCAATATCATTGGGCGATGACAGATGCTGTTTTGCTGTTGCTTAGCTTTGGAGCGAGGGTCAGTTTGGGTTCGATGTGGCTGCTTCAGGCCGTGATTCAAACCCTTGCCAATACTTCCGTTCCCCTGTACATGCCGCCTCTATCGTCTTTGGGCGAGATTCTCTCGTGGGAGATTACCGGGATCGCGATCCCGGATCGAACCACGCAACATAATCTGGGTGAAACGCGTTTCACCTTAGTTGAAAGGAAAACCAAATGGCCAAGAAGCTTGCTGGTACAATGAAACTGCAGGTTCCTGCAGGTCAGGCGAACCCGTCGCCGCCAGTTGGTCCGGCGCTGGGTCAGCGCGGCATCAACATCATGGAATTCTGCAAGGCGTTCAACGCCAAGACCGCAGACATGGAGCAAGGCGCGCCTTGCCCGACCGTGATCACCTATTATCAGGACAAGTCCTTCACCATGGACATCAAGACGCCGCCTGCGTCTTATTACCTGAAAAAAGCAGCTGGCCTGAAGCCGGTTGGCAAGCGTAACCGCCCCCGTGGCGCGGAAAACCCAGGTCGTGAGACTGTGGCATCCGTGACCTCGAAGCAGGTTCGTGAAATCGCCGAAGCAAAAATGAAAGATCTCAACGCCAACGACGTCGAAGGCGCAATGCAGATCATCCTGGGCTCGGCCCGCTCTATGGGCATCGAGGTGAAGTAAGATGGCAAAACTCGGTAAACGTACCCGCGCTGCGCGCGAAGCTGTCGCTGGCAAGGAAAACCTGTCGGTCGAAGAAGCAGTTGCCCTGGTCAAAGCCAACGCAACTTCGAAATTCGATGAGACCATCGAAATCGCTCTGAACCTGGGCGTTGACACCCGTCACGCGGACCAGATGGTTCGTGGCGTTGTTGGCCTGCCGAATGGCACCGGTAAAACAATGCGCGTTGCTGTATTCGCTCGTGGCCCCAAGGCTGACGAAGCGAAAGAAGCAGGCGCGGATATCATTGGTGCAGAAGACCTGATGGAAACCATTCAGGGCGGCACCATTGAATTCGATCGTTGCATAGCAACCCCGGACATGATGCCCATCGTTGGTCGTCTTGGAAAAGTTCTGGGCCCCCGCAACCTGATGCCGAACCCCAAGGTTGGCACTGTGACCATGGACGTGAAAGCGGCCGTAGAAGCAGCCAAAGGCGGCGAAGTTCAGTTCAAAGCTGAAAAAGGCGGCGTTGTGCACGCTGGTGTTGGCAAAGCGTCCTTCGACGAAGCCAAACTGGCAGAAAACGTTCGTGCATTTGTGACCGCTGTTGCCAAAGCCAAGCCAACAGGCGCCAAAGGCACTTACATGAAGAAAATCGCGCTGAGCTCGACCATGGGCCCAGGCGTGACTCTGGATGTGGCTGCTGCTGCGGGCGAGTAAGCCCCTAGCTTACAGCTAAAATGATTAGACCCGAACGGTGAAGGCTGTTCGGGTCTTTCTTTTTCAGCCCTCACTCATACACGGCTTGCAGGCGCAGGTTCAGGCGGTCTCTGCGAAAGCTCTCGTATTCGCTGCAGGATCTGTCCAATCGCCATAAGTCCAGCCAATCCATCACCAGACGTGCGCGCATGCACATTTCCAGAACGTCCATCTGAATTGGATGGCGATATTTGCGAAAGAACATGTCTTTGTTTTTTTTCAGGATGCCGCTTTGATCAACCTGATCATCAGTGCCATCGCGAAAGATATCGGATTTCAGAAAGTCGACGATATCGTAAACTGCCAGCTTTTCGCGTGCTTCGGTAAAATCCAGACCGATCATCTCACCTTGCCCGACGATCAGGTTTTGGCTGTGAAAATCTCCGTGCGCATGGATCAGCAGGTCAGGGATGCCCTTTAGCTGTGAGGCCTCATGGGTCAGATGCTGGACCATCTTCTGCCCCCAAGGCTGCACTGTATCCGGGACAAGGCCTAGCAAAGCCTGAAGCCTGTCGATCATCCAGCTGGGGCGGAAACTATAGGGTTTGCCGGGCTGAAAGCTGTGCAGGTCGTTCAGCCACGATCCGGCACGGCGATAGATGCGGCCGATCTGGTCGTCATCCGGGCTGTTATGGATCAGATCCGCAGCGGTGGGGCGGTCAATAAACTGCGTCACAAAAAACGCCTCACCCGGTGATATGTAAACCGGGTCGACAACCCCCGCAGATTCGTATCGCCCAAAATGGGCGGTCAGCTTTCCGAGCATGTCAAACTCATCGCGCAAACGTCCTGTCCCGGGCGATTCCGTATCGACCTTTAGGGCATAGTCCCGGCGCGCACCCCGGACCCTGAGCACTATACGCGAGCCCGCAAAATCATGAGAACGATAGACGCATTCGAAACCCGCCGGTCCATCCTCGGGCGTTTGATCCAGGAACTCCTGAACAAAGCCGCGCGCGCGTTCGTATTCGTCTGTGGTGAGGGTCAGCATTCAGGGATGGATACCTAAGAAGAAAGGGGCTTAACCAGACTGGACCTCAGCGCATGGAACATGTCAATCTAGGACACTGTTCCGGTGCCAGCTGCGCTGCTCGATCATTTCCGGTTTCTGCCCAATTTACCCCTTGGAAACCCGGCGTAACTGCCATAAAGAGAGCTGCGAAGTAAAGCGTGCGATTCGTCGTGCGCTTTATTTTGTTTCGTCCAAGACGGTGGGTGGTGTCATCTGGCCCCTTAATTCCCTGCCTGAGACGGGTAAGACCAAAGAATTCTGAGGGCTTCGATCCTCGGGCGAATTTTGGCTAATCCCGTAACAACGGACCTGAACGCCGGAGCGTAAGCTGCGGCAAATATGAGCCGGGGTGAGATATCATCCCTAACTTGGAGAAAACTGTGGATAGAGCCCAGAAAGAGAAAGTGGTCGACGAGCTCGGCCAAATCTTCGAAAGCTCTGGCGTCGTAGTGGTTGCACACTACGCCGGTCTGACAGTTGCCGAGATGCAGGACCTTCGCGCACGTGCTCGTGACGCGGGTGGTGCCGTGCGTGTTGCCAAGAACAGGCTCGCCAAAATCGCCCTCGACGGAAAGCCATGTGAAAGCATTGCCGACCTGCTGACGGGGATGACCGTTCTGACCTATTCTGAGGACCCTGTGGCAGCAGCCAAAGTGGCCCAGGACTACGCCAAAGAGAACCAAAAGTTCGAAATTCTTGGCGGTGCAATGGGTGAGAACGCTCTGGATCGTGCCGGCGTTGAAGCCGTGTCCAAAATGCCTTCGCGCGAGGAGCTTATTGCTACTATCGCGGGCATGCTGGGCGCACCTGCTTCGAACATCGCTGGCGCAATTGGCGCACCTGCAAGCAACATCGCAAGCATCCTTTCCACCATCGAAGAGAAGGCGGAAGCTGCGTAAGCGGTTGGCACTGAATGATCTGCGTAGGGTAGTCACCCTGACGTTGGAACACACACTGTAAACGGAAAGAGCTGATAAAATGGCTGATCTGAAAGCACTCGCAGAAAGCATCGTGGGTCTGACCCTGCTGGAAGCACAAGAACTGAAAACCATCCTCAAAGACGAATATGGCATCGAGCCCGCAGCTGGCGGCGCGGTTGTCATGGCAGCCGGTGGCGACGCCGGTGGCGCAGCTGAGGAAGAAAAAACCGAATTCGACGTCGTTCTGAAGAATGCCGGCGCTTCGAAAATCAACGTGATCAAAGAAGTTCGCGGCATCACAGGTCTGGGCCTGAAAGAAGCCAAAGAGCTGGTCGAAGCTGGCGGCAAGATCAAAGAAGCTGTGTCGAAAGACGAAGCCGAAGACATCAAAGGCAAGCTGGAAGCAGCTGGCGCCGAGGTCGAACTGGCCTAAGTCAGTCTTTTGGTGCATCGCAGATGCGCCGGAAATTTGGCTGGTCCCGGAGAAATCCGGGTCCAGCCGAACCTGTCTTAGAAAGGACCTCATGGATTGGGGTGTTTTCTAAGACGCGGTTCATGGATCGGGAGGCCGCCATTCGGGACGGTGGCCACGAATTGATCCGGACGTGTTGTCTCTAATGTGCAAGGCACCGGGGCCCGACGGTGTCTTTGTCCGCTGAGAACATCGAAAGGTGACATCTGACATGGCTCAATCGTTCCTTGGCCAGAAACGTCTTCGGAAATATTACGGCAAAATCCGCGAAGTGCTGGAGATGCCGAACCTCATTGAGGTGCAAAAATCTTCTTATGATCTATTCCTGCGCTCCGGCGATGCAGATGTGCCGACAGACGGCGAAGGCATCAAAGGCGTGTTCCAGTCGGTTTTCCCGATCAAGGATTTCAACGAAACCTCCGTTCTGGAGTTCGTGAAATACGATTTGGAAAAACCCAAATACGACGTCGAAGAGTGCATGCAGCGCGACATGACCTACAGCGCGCCGCTGAAAGTCACTCTGCGTCTGATCGTGTTTGATGTCGACGAGGACACTGGCGCCAAGTCGGTCAAAGACATCAAGGAACAGGACGTGTTCATGGGGGATATGCCCCTGATGACACCAAACGGGACGTTCATTGTGAACGGTACCGAGCGTGTGATCGTGTCCCAAATGCACCGTTCGCCCGGTGTGTTCTTTGACCACGACAAGGGCAAGACCCATTCCTCGGGCAAGCTGTTGTTTGCCTGCCGCATCATCCCGTATCGCGGCAGCTGGCTGGACTTTGAGTTCGACGCCAAGGACATCGTGTTCGCCCGTATCGACCGTCGCCGCAAACTGCCTGTGACAACCCTGCTGTATGCGCTGGGTCTGGATCAAGAAGCGATCATGGACGCCTATTACAACACGGTGTCGTACAAGCTGGACAAGAAGAAGGGCTGGATTGCACCGTTCTTCCCCGAGCGTGCACGCGGTACGCGTCCGACCTATGACCTGATCGACGCCAAATCCGGTGAAGTGATTGCCGAAGCGGGCAAGAAAGTCACCCCGCGCGCGGTCAAGAAGCTGATCGATGAAGGCAACGTCACCGAGCTGTTGGTTCCGTTCGATCACATCGTCGGGAAGTTTGTCGCCAAGGACATCATCAACGAAGAAACCGGCGCGATCTATGTCGAAGCTGGTGATGAGCTGACGCTGGAATACGACAAAGACGGAGAGCTGATCGGAGGCACCGCGAAAGAGCTGATCGACGCGGGCGTCACCGATATTCCGGTTCTGGATATCGACAACATCAATGTCGGCCCCTACATGCGTAACACCATGGCGGCAGACAAGAACATGGGCCGCGACACAGCGCTGATGGACATCTATCGCGTCATGCGCCCGGGTGAGCCGCCCACCGTCGAAGCGGCCTCGGCGCTGTTCGAAACGCTGTTCTTTGACAGCGAGCGCTATGACCTGTCCGCCGTTGGCCGTGTAAAGATGAACATGCGTCTGGCTCTGGATGCGCCCGATACGCTGCGCACCCTGCGCCGCGAAGACATCGTGGCCTGCATCAAGGCTCTGGTTGAACTGCGTGACGGCAAAGGGGACATCGACGATATCGACCACCTCGGCAACCGTCGTGTGCGTTCAGTCGGCGAACTGATGGAAAACCAGTACCGCGTTGGCCTGCTGCGCATGGAGCGCGCGATCAAAGAGCGTATGTCGTCGGTCGAGATCGACACAGTCATGCCGCAGGACCTGATCAATGCGAAACCGGCTGCTGCTGCTGTCCGCGAATTCTTCGGTTCGTCGCAGCTGTCGCAGTTCATGGACCAGACCAACCCGCTGTCGGAAGTCACCCACAAACGCCGTCTCTCGGCGCTTGGCCCCGGTGGTCTGACACGCGAGCGTGCGGGCTTTGAGGTGCGCGACGTTCATCCGACACACTATGGCCGGATGTGCCCGATTGAAACGCCGGAAGGCCCGAACATCGGTCTGATCAACTCGCTGGCCACCTTTGCCCGTGTGAACAAGTATGGCTTCATCGAAACACCGTACCGCGTCGTCAAAGACGCTGAGGTGACTGATGAGGTTCACTACATGTCCGCGACCGAGGAAATGCGTCACACAGTGGCACAGGCGAACGCGACACTGGATACGGATGGCAAGTTCATCAACGATCTGGTTTCGACCCGCCAGTCAGGTGACTACACTCTGGCCCCGCGCGAGAATGTGGACCTGATCGACGTCAGCCCAAAACAGCTGGTATCGGTTGCTGCATCGCTGATCCCGTTCCTTGAAAATGACGACGCCAACCGCGCTCTGATGGGCTCGAACATGCAACGTCAGGCGGTTCCACTGCTGCGGGCCGAGGCGCCGCTGATTGGCACCGGGATCGAGGAAAAGGTTGCGATTGACTCAGGCGCTGCAATTCAGGCGAAACGCGCCGGTATCATCGACCAGGTCGATGCCCAGCGTATCGTTATCCGCGCGACTGAGGATCTGGAACTGGGCGACGCTGGCGTTGACATCTATCGTCTGCGCAAATTCCAGCGGTCGAACCAGAACACCTGCATCAACCAGCGTCCGCTGATCAAGGTGGGTGACACCGTCCAGAAGGGCGAGGTCATTGCCGATGGTCCGTCGACTGATATGGGTGAACTGGCCCTGGGTAAGAACGTGGTCGTCGCGTTCATGCCGTGGAACGGTTACAACTACGAAGACTCGATTCTGATCTCGGAACGTATTGCGCGTGACGACGTCTTTACCTCGGTCCATATCGAGGAATTTGAAGTCGCCGCCCGTGACACCAAGCTGGGTCCGGAAGAGATCACCCGCGACATTCCGAACGTCGGTGAAGAAGCGCTGCGCAACCTCGACGAGGCGGGCATCGTTTACATCGGCGCGGATGTTGAACCGGGCGATATTCTGGTCGGCAAGATCACTCCGAAGGGCGAAAGCCCGATGACCCCGGAAGAAAAGCTGCTGCGCGCCATCTTTGGCGAAAAAGCATCTGACGTGCGCGACACTTCGCTGCGCGTGAAGCCGGGCGATTACGGTACGGTCGTTGAGGTCCGCGTCTTCAACCGTCACGGCGTCGAGAAAGACGAGCGTGCGCTGCAGATCGAGCGGGAAGAAGTCGAACGTCTGGCCCGTGACCGGGACGATGAGCTGGCGATCCTGGACCGCAACATCTATGCGCGCCTGCAAGGCCTGATCATGGGTAAAACCGCGGTCAAAGGCCCGAAAGGCGTCAAGCCAGGGTCGGTGATCACCGAGGACCTGTTGGAAACCCTGACCCGTGGTCAGTGGTGGCAGCTGGCGCTGGAAGATGAGCAGGACGCACAGATCGTTGAGGCTCTGAATGAGCAGTACGAAGTGCAAAAGCGTGCTCTGGACGCCCGTTTCGAAGACAAGGTCGAGAAGGTTCGTCGCGGCGACGACCTGCCGCCGGGTGTGATGAAGATGGTCAAAGTCTTCATCGCCGTGAAGCGCAAGCTGCAGCCGGGCGATAAGATGGCCGGTCGTCACGGGAACAAAGGTGTAATTTCCAAGGTTGTTCCGATGGAAGACATGCCGTTCCTGGCCGATGGTACACCGGTTGACTTCTGTCTGAACCCGCTAGGTGTTCCTTCGCGTATGAACGTTGGTCAGATCCTTGAAACCCACATGGGTTGGGCCGCGCGCGGTCTGGGTCTGAACATCGACGACGCGCTGGGTGAATATCGCCGCTCTGGCGACCTTACCCCGGTTCGCGAAGCAATGAAGCTGGCCTATGGCGACGATGTCTATGAAGAAGGCATCACTGGCATGGACGAGGGTCACCTGATCGAGGCTGCGGGCAACGTGACCCGTGGTGTTCCGATCGCGACTCCGGTCTTTGATGGCGCCAAAGAGGCAGACGTCAATGACGCTCTGGTGCGCGCGGGCTTCTCGCAAAGCGGTCAGTCGGTTCTGTTCGACGGTCGTACGGGTGAGCAGTTTGCACGTCCGGTGACCGTGGGTATCAAGTACCTGCTGAAACTGCACCACCTTGTGGATGACAAAATCCACGCGCGTTCAACCGGGCCGTACAGCCTGGTTACCCAGCAGCCGCTGGGTGGTAAGGCGCAGTTCGGTGGTCAGCGCTTTGGTGAGATGGAAGTCTGGGCTCTGGAAGCTTATGGCGCCGCCTACACCCTGCAGGAAATGCTCACCGTGAAATCGGATGACGTCGCCGGCCGGACCAAAGTGTACGAGTCGATCGTCAAGGGCGAGGATAACTTTGAAGCGGGCGTACCGGAATCGTTTAACGTTCTGGTGAAAGAAGTCCGTGGCCTCGGCCTGAATATGGAACTCCTGGATGCGGAGGAAGAGTAGGGGCGGCAACGCCCCAAACTCATCCCATCCCAATTTGTAAGGACGCAAAATGAACCAGGAAATTACCAATAACCCGTTCAACCCGCTGACGCCGCCTAAGGTCTTTGACGAGATCAAGGTCTCATTGGCCAGCCCGGAACGGATCCTCTCTTGGTCTTATGGCGAGATCAAGAAACCCGAGACCATCAACTACCGGACGTTCAAACCCGAACGTGACGGTCTGTTCTGCGCGCGTATCTTTGGCCCGATCAAAGATTACGAATGTCTGTGCGGTAAATATAAGCGGATGAAATATCGCGGCGTTGTCTGCGAGAAATGCGGTGTGGAAGTCACCCTGCAGAAAGTCCGCCGCGAGCGTATGGGTCATATCGAGCTGGCCGCGCCCGTCGCACACATTTGGTTCCTGAAATCGCTGCCGTCCCGCATCGGTCTGATGCTGGACATGACGCTGCGCGATCTGGAACGCGTTCTGTACTTTGAAAACTATGTCGTCATCGAGCCCGGTCTGACCGACCTCTCCTATGGTCAGATGCTGACCGAAGAAGAGTTCATGGACGCGCAGGATGCCTATGGCATGGACGCGTTCACCGCGAACATCGGTGCCGAAGCTATCCGTGAGATGCTGGCCCAGATCGATCTGGAAGCCGAAGCCGAACAGCTGCGTGCTGATCTGGCCGAAGCAACTGGTGAACTGAAGCCCAAGAAGATCATCAAGCGTCTGAAGGTTGTTGAATCCTTCCTTGAGTCGGGCAACCGGCCTGAGTGGATGGTGATGACCGTGATCCCGGTGATTCCGCCGGAACTGCGTCCGCTGGTTCCGCTGGATGGTGGCCGTTTCGCGACCTCGGATCTGAACGATCTGTATCGCCGCGTCATCAACCGGAACAACCGTCTGAAGCGTCTGATCGAACTGCGCGCACCTGATATCATCGTCCGCAACGAAAAGCGGATGCTGCAGGAATCCGTCGATGCTCTGTTCGACAATGGCCGTCGTGGTCGCGTGATCACTGGTGCCAATAAGCGTCCACTGAAATCGCTTTCGGACATGCTGAAGGGTAAGCAGGGTCGCTTCCGTCAAAACCTTCTTGGTAAGCGCGTCGACTTCTCGGGCCGTTCGGTCATCGTGACCGGTCCGGAACTCAAGCTGCACCAGTGTGGTCTGCCCAAAAAGATGGCGCTGGAACTGTTCAAGCCGTTCATCTATTCGCGCCTTGAAGCCAAGGGTCTGTCTTCGACCGTGAAACAGGCGAAGAAACTGGTCGAGAAAGAGCGTCCCGAAGTGTGGGATATCCTCGACGAGGTGATCCGCGAACACCCTGTCATGCTGAACCGTGCGCCAACACTGCACCGTCTTGGCATTCAGGCGTTTGAACCGGTTCTGATCGAAGGTAAAGCCATCCAGCTGCACCCGTTGGTCTGTTCGGCCTTTAACGCCGACTTCGACGGGGACCAGATGGCCGTTCACGTGCCGCTGAGCCTTGAGGCCCAGCTGGAAGCCCGCGTTCTGATGATGTCGACAAACAACGTTCTGTCGCCAGCAAACGGCGCGCCGATCATCGTTCCGTCGCAGGATATGATCCTGGGTCTGTACTATGTGACGCTGGAACGCGAAGGTATGCCAGGCGAAGGCAAGGTCTTTGGCTCGATCGACGAAGTTCAGCACGCGCTGGACGCCGGTGAAGTGCATCTGCACACTAAGATCACTGCGCGGATTACTCAGATCGACAGTGAAGGCAATGAAGTTCAACAGCGGTTTGAAACCACTCCGGGCCGAGTGCGCCTGGGTGCTCTGCTGCCGATGAACAACAAGGCGCCGTTCGAACTGGTCAACCGTTTGCTGCGGAAGAAAGAAGTGCAGCAAGTGATCGACACCGTCTACCGTTACTGCGGTCAGAAAGAGTCGGTCATCTTCTGTGACCAGATCATGTCGATGGGCTTCAAGGAAGCGTTCCGCGCCGGTATCTCGTTCGGTAAGGACGACATGGTGATCCCGGATGACAAATGGGGCATCGTGGATGAAACCCGTAGTCAGGTGAAGGATTTTGAACAGCAGTACATGGACGGCCTGATCACTCAGGGTGAAAAGTACAACAAAGTTGTTGATGCTTGGTCGAAGTGTAACGATCGTGTAACCGAAGCGATGATGAGCACGATCTCTTCTTCGGATCGGGCAGAGGACGGGTCTGAAAAGGAACCGAACTCGGTCTACATGATGGCCCACTCGGGCGCGCGTGGCTCGGTGACTCAGATGAAACAGCTGGGCGGTATGCGCGGCCTGATGGCCAAACCAAACGGTGACATCATCGAGACGCCGATCATCTCGAACTTCAAGGAAGGTCTGACCGTTCTTGAATACTTCAACTCGACTCACGGCGCCCGTAAGGGTCTGTCGGATACCGCTCTGAAAACGGCGAACTCGGGTTACCTGACCCGTCGTCTGGTGGACGTGGCACAGGACTGCATCGTGCGTGAGCTCGATTGTGGAACCGAGCGCGCGATCACTGCGGAAGCCGCGGTAAACGACGGTGAAGTTGTTGCTTCGCTAGCCGAACGTGTGCTGGGCCGTGTCTCTGCCGATGACGTTCTGCGTCCCGGCACCGATGAGGTTCTGGTCGCAGCGGGTCAGTTGATCGACGAACGTATGGCCGACATCATTGATGAGGCCGCTGTTGCGTCTATGCGCATCCGTTCGCCTCTGACCTGTGAGTCCGAGGAAGGCGTCTGTGCAACCTGCTACGGTCGTGACCTTGCACGCGGTACTATGGTCAACACGGGTGAGGCTGTCGGCATTATCGCCGCCCAGTCCATCGGTGAACCCGGTACGCAGCTGACAATGCGGACCTTCCACATCGGTGGTGTTGCGCAAGGTGGTCAGCAGTCGTTCCAGGAAGCCAGCCACGACGGTGTCGTTTCGTTCGAGAACCCGCAGATCCTGGTCAATTCCGCGGGCGAAAGCCTGGTCATGGGCCGGAACATGAAGATGGTGATCAAAGACGAACATGGCGAAGAGCGTGCCAACCACAAGTTGGGTTATGGCTCGAAGCTGTTCGTCAAGGATGGCACCAAGGTGAACCGTGGCGACAAGCTGTTCGAATGGGATCCTTACACCCTGCCGATCATCGCCGAAAAGTCCGGTACCGCGAAATATGTTGATCTGGTTTCGGGCATTGCTGTCCGCGACGTGACCGACGATGCAACCGGTATGACCCAGAAGATCGTGATCGACTGGCGCGCGGCCCCCAAAGGCAGCGACCTCAAGCCTGAGATCATTCTGGTTGGCGAAGATGGCGAACCAGTCCGTAACGATGCGGGCAACCCGGTTCACTATCCGATGTCGGTGGACGCGATCCTGTCGATCGAAGACGGTCAGCAGATCGAAGCTGGTGAAGTTGTCGCGCGTATCCCGCGTGAAGGTGCCAAGACCAAGGACATCACCGGTGGTCTGCCGCGTGTTGCCGAACTGTTCGAAGCCCGTCGCCCGAAAGATCACGCGATCATCGCAGAAGCCGATGGTTACGTGCGCTTTGGTCGCGACTACAAGAACAAGCGTCGCATCAGCATCGAACCGGCTGACGAGTCCATGGAGACCATCGAGTATATGGTGCCCAAGGGTAAGCACATCCCGGTTGCAGAAGGCGACTTCATCCAGAAGGGTGAATACCTGATGGACGGTAACCCGGCCCCGCATGACATCCTGTCCATCATGGGTGTCGAAGCGCTGGCGGATTACATGATCGACGAAGTGCAGGATGTTTATCGTCTGCAGGGCGTGAAGATCAACGACAAGCACATCGAAGTGATCGTGCGCCAGATGCTGCAGAAGTGGGAGATCCTGGATTCAGGTGACACCACCCTGCTGAAAGGCGAACATGTCGACAAGCAGGAGTTCGACGCGGCCAACGAGAAGACCCTCGCCCGCGGTGGACGTCCGGCTCAGGGCGAGCCGATCCTCTTGGGGATTACCAAAGCCTCGCTGCAGACGCGTTCGTTCATCTCGGCGGCGTCGTTCCAGGAAACCACACGGGTTCTGACCGAGGCTTCGGTTCAGGGCAAGAAAGACAAGCTGGTTGGCCTGAAAGAGAACGTCATCGTCGGTCGTCTAATCCCTGCCGGTACCGGTGGCGCAACGCAAAGCGTACAGCGCGTCGCGCAGTCGCGTGACAACGTTGTCATCGAAGCCCGCCGGGAAGAGGCCGAAGCCGCCGCTGCTCTGGCTGCGCCGATGATGGATGACGATATGGTCGGGGATGAGCTGGATGTTCTGGTGGAAACACCGGAAAGCCGCGAATAAGCGATCCTACATTCCAAAGATCAGGCCCCGCGATTTCGCGGGGCCTTTTCATTTCAGGCTCGGGTGGGGCGCTGCATGAAGCGCCATTGGAAATGTCATGCTAGTAGAGCATTGGCGGGCGGAGCCATATTGACATCTCTTTCTTGAACGCCGCCAAATGCACTTCGTGGCCAAATGCGGAGTTCAAAAAGAGTGACGCCGAATTTCAGGGGTGCTTTGCTGATGATGGGCAGCATGGCTGCCTTCACCATCAATGACACTTTGATCAAGGCCGCCGGAGCCCAGATACCGCTGTTTCAGATGGTTGCCATCCGCGGGGTTTTGGCGACCATTCTGGTGTATCTTCTGGCACGGTACTATGGGGCGTTGCATCTGAACTTTCCGCGGCATGACAAGTGGTTGGTCGCGGCACGTTGTCTCGCCGAATTGTTGGCGACAATTTTCTTTTTGGTCGCGCTGCTTCATATGCCGTTGGCAAACGTGACTGCCATTCTGCTGGCCTTGCCATTAACCGTAACACTTGGAGCCGCGTTGTTTTTTCAAGAGTATATCGGTTGGCGTCGGATTCTTGCCATCGTTTTCGGGTTCGCCGGTATGTTGCTGATCGTTCGCCCGGGCACGGATGGTTTCAGCATCTACGCGATATATGCTTTGATCGCAGTTGCTTCGGTAACTGCCCGGGATTTGATTACGCGACGCATGTCGGTGCATGTGCCATCACTTGCAGTAACGCTGGCAACAACCGCGACGATTACATTGACGGCGGTTCTTGTCACCTCTGTCTCGGGCTGGGTTCCGGTTCCGGCAGCCGCCGGTTCGATGGTAGCGTTTGCTGCGGTCTTTGTTCTGACAGGATATTTGTTCAGCGTCATTGTCATGCGCGCTGGTGAGATCGGCTTTATCGCGCCGTTTCGTTATTCCAGTCTGATCTGGGCGTTGGGTTTGGGCTGGGCCGTATTTGGGGACTGGCCCGACAGGATTACGATGGCGGGCGCGGCGCTGGTGGTTGGGGCCGGGATGTTCACGCTGTTTCGCGAACGAACCCGTCAGCCCGCCGAATGAATGCGGCGAACGGCGTCCTGATCGATGGCAAACCGTGCGATGAACTCGCCTTCTTGCTCGGGCGTTAGGGGGGACAGCTCGGCCTTGCTGTTGCGCGCGTGCGGGGAATCGTTGAACTGGTTCAAAGTACGGACCCACATTGGCGCATCCGGATAGCTGATAACGGGCATGAAGTTCCCGATCCGATGGTGGCCGAAATTCATGATCGTCAGCTCACACCCACCGGCGGAGTACATCGCAAAGCCCACCCCCAACAAAGGTTGATACACCTGTGCGGCCCGAATACCGCCCGCATCGAAACGGGCCAGGAACCCCTGATTGTAGTCAATCGCAACGGTTCTGTGGTTCCGCATTAAGCCCTGACCCTCATCTGCGGCGATGCGCAAGCGCTCAACGAAATCGACCGAAACCGCATCGTCGTCGTCATGGCGGAATTGGATGCAGGGGGCGGCCGGGTCAATGCGCGCGGAATTCAGAACCTCTTTCATCAGCCTGCGATGCCGCTTCGGTTCGCGCGCGATGATCTGCACCTGCGGCATGTCGGCCGTTAAATCGTGAAGACGTTCGCGTGCCGCGTTTGGCAGGCATGTCCCGATCACGATGAGAAACTGAAAATCCTCGTCGGTTTGTTCCTTTATGCAGGGCAGAGAGGTGGTTTCAAACAGGCGGAACCGCTCTTCCAGCCGGTCAGGCTGATACAGATAGGCGCGTCGGTCCTCGATCGTTTCATGCTCGACCTGAAAACCGCCATGGGCAGGATAGGAAAAACGACACAGGCCAAGTATTTGCATGATTCATCCGTGGTCCAGATCAATGGGTTGACTATGCCTGCAGGGACGTGTTCCTGCAACGGGCGGTGCGGATGGATGTGCTTGAGTTTCAGCGCGAACCAGCCCGATGCGGATCAGATCAGCTGTGCTGTTGACACTGGCGCCGACTCCCCCTATTACGCGCCACATCTCGGTACCGGGGGCCGCCCCAAATCCGATTTCAGTAATGAACTGGTCAAGGCCCGAACTCTTTTATCGTTCGCGCCCTCTGATAACAAACCGCGACGTTCACCTCGGAATGGGAACGCTCGCGGGTTTTGCGCTTGTGGACGCACGAACGCAGCGAATTTAACCGCACGCATCACGCGTGCATGTCATGTGTGTTGCAAAACGGGGATATAACCGGAATGCCAACGATCCAACAGCTGATCCGCAAGCCGCGGCAGCCGAAAGTAAAACGCTCGAAGTCCATGCACCTGGAGCAGTGCCCGCAGAAACGCGGCGTCTGCACACGTGTTTACACAACCACACCGAAAAAGCCGAACTCGGCGATGCGTAAGGTTGCCAAGGTGCGCCTGACAAACGGGTTCGAGGTCATCTCGTACATCCCCGGTGAAAGCCACAACCTGCAGGAACACTCGGTTGTTCTGATCCGTGGCGGTCGTGTAAAAGACCTTCCCGGTGTCCGGTACCACATCCTGCGCGGTGTTCTGGATACCCAAGGCGTCAAAGACCGTAAGCAACGTCGTTCGAAGTACGGCGCGAAGCGTCCCAAATAAGAAGGAGAGGCTGATATGTCACGTCGTCACGCCGCCGAAAAACGCGAAGTCCTGCCTGACGCCAAATTTGGCGACAAGGTACTGACCAAATTCATGAACAACCTGATGATCGACGGTAAAAAGTCGGTTGCAGAGCGCATCGTCTACAACGCATTTGACCGCGTTGAAGGCAAGATCAAGCGCGCACCTGTCGAAGTGTTCCACGAAGCACTCGACAACATCAAACCGTCGGTCGAGGTTCGCTCGCGCCGGGTTGGTGGTGCAACTTATCAGGTTCCGGTCGAAGTGCGCCCTGAGCGCCGCGAAGCACTGGCCATCCGCTGGCTGATCACTGCTGCGCGTGGCCGTAACGAAAACACCATGGAAGAACGCCTCGCCGGCGAACTGCTGGACGCCGTACAGTCCCGCGGTACCGCCGTTAAGAAGCGTGAAGACACCCACAAGATGGCCGAGGCGAACAAAGCCTTCAGCCACTACCGTTGGTAATTCCAGAGGCTTATTGAAATGGCACGCGAATATACACTCAACCATTACCGTAACTTCGGTATCATGGCGCATATTGATGCGGGTAAGACGACCTGCTCGGAACGCATCCTGTACTACACCGGCAAATCCCACAACATCGGTGAGGTGCACGACGGTGCAGCCACCATGGACTGGATGGAGCAGGAGCAGGAACGCGGAATCACTATCACTTCGGCTGCGACCACCACTTTCTGGGAACGCACTGAAGACGGTGAAACTGCTGACTCGCCCAAGCACCGCCTGAACATCATCGACACCCCCGGCCACGTTGACTTCACCATTGAAGTTGAGCGTTCGCTGGCGGTTCTCGACGGTGCCGTCTGCGTTCTTGACGCAAACGCCGGTGTTGAACCTCAGACCGAAACCGTGTGGCGTCAGGCTGACCGCTATAAGGTTCCACGGATGGTGTTCGTCAACAAGATGGACAAGATCGGCGCGGACTTCTTCAACTGCGTTGCAATGATCGAAGACCGTACCGGCGCACGCGCTGTTCCGGTTGGTATTCCGATCGGCGCAGAGACCGAGTTGGAAGGCCTGATCGACCTGGTCACCATGGAAGAATGGCTGTGGCAGGGCGAAGACCTGGGCGCAAGCTGGGTCAAAGCACCGATCCGCGACAGCCTGAAGGACATGGCTGACGAATGGCGCGGTAAAATGGTCGAAGCGGCCGTCGAAATGGACGACGACGCGATGATGGAATACCTGGAAGGCAATGAGCCCGACGTTCCGACCCTGCGCGCCCTGTTGCGCAAAGGTACTCTGGAAATCGCGTTTGTTCCGGTTCTGGGTGGTTCGGCGTTCAAAAACAAAGGTGTTCAGCCACTGCTGAACGCTGTGATCGACTATCTGCCCAGCCCGCTGGACGTTGTCGATTACATGGGCTTCAAACCCGGTGACGAAGAAGAAACCCGTAACATCGCCCGCCGTGCGGATGATGATATGGCGTTCTCGGGTCTGGCGTTCAAAATCATGAACGACCCCTTTGTTGGCTCGCTGACCTTTACCCGCATCTACTCGGGCACTCTGTCCAAGGGCGACACGCTTCTGAACTCGACCAAGGGTAAGAAAGAGCGTATCGGCCGGATGATGATGATGCACTCGAACGAACGTGAGGAAATCACCGAAGCGTTCGCGGGCGACATCATTGCGCTGGCAGGTCTGAAAGACACCACCACGGGCGACACTCTGTGTTCGACCGGCGATCCGGTGGTTCTGGAAACCATGACCTTCCCCGATCCGGTGATCGAGATCGCGGTTGAGCCGAAAACCAAGGCTGACCAGGAAAAAATGAGCCAGGGTCTGGGCCGTTTGGCCGCCGAAGACCCGTCCTTCCGTGTGGAAACTGATCTGGAATCGGGTCAGACCATCATGAAGGGCATGGGCGAACTTCACCTGGACATCCTGATTGACCGTCTCAAGCGTGAATTCAAGGTTGAAGCGAATATTGGTGCGCCGCAGGTGGCCTATCGCGAAACCATCGGTCACGAAGCCGAGATCGTTTACACCCACAAGAAACAGTCGGGTGGTTCGGGTCAGTTCGCTGAGGTGAAGATGATCATCACACCGACAGAGCCGGGCGAAGGTTATTCGTTCGAATCTCGTGTTGTTGGTGGTTCGGTGCCCAAGGAATACATCCCGGGCGTTGAAAAAGGCATCAGATCCGTCATGGATAGCGGCCCGCTGGCTGGCTTCCCCGTGATCGACTTCAAGGTTGCCCTGATCGAAGGTAAATACCACGACGTGGACTCTTCGGTTCTCGCCTTTGAGATCGCGGCGCGTATGGGTATGCGTGAAGGCATGCGCAAAGCGGGTGCGAAACTGCTTGAGCCGATCATGAAGGTCGAAGTGATCACTCCGGAAGAATATACCGGCGGTATCATTGGTGACCTGACATCGCGTCGGGGACAGGTTTCTGGGCAGGAAAACCGTGGCAACGCCATCGCGATTGACGCGTTTGTGCCGCTGGCCAACATGTTCGGTTACATCAACACTCTGCGTTCGATGTCGTCGGGCCGCGCCCAGTTCACCATGCAGTTCGACCACTACGATCCGGTTCCGCAGAACATCTCGGACGAGATCCAGGCGAAATACGCATAAGCGAAGATTTGAGGGAGCTCGATTAGCGGGCTCCCTTCATTACCGATAAAGGAGGCCATCATGGCAAAGGAAAAGTTTGAGCGTAATAAGCCGCACGTCAACATTGGCACGATTGGGCACGTTGACCACGGCAAGAC